>NZ_MUYZ01000124.1:0-17777 GCF_003013775.1 Micromonospora sp. MH33 | reverse complement strand
GCCTGGAGCAGGCCACCCGGGGGGTCGTGGCCCGGCGCCGGGCGGAACGGCTGCGCACCGCGGGCGTCGCCACCCTCGCCGACCTGGGTTGCGGCCTCGGGGCGGACGCGCTCGCCGCGGCCCGCGCCGGCATCCGGGTGTACGGCGTCGAGGCCGACCCGCTGACCGCCGCGATGGCGGCCGCGAACGCCGAGGCTGCCGGGCTGGCCGACCTGTTCACCGTGGAGTGCGGGGACGCCACGGCGTTCGACGTGACCCGGGTCGACGGGGTCTTCTGCGACCCGGCCCGCCGGAAGGCCGGCACCGGCCGGCGGATCTTCGACCCGAACGCCTACTCCCCGCCCTGGGACTTCGTCACCGGCCTGGCCGAGCGGGTGCCGCACACCGTGGTGAAGGTGGCCCCGGGGTTGGACCACGCGCTGATCCCGGCGGGCGCCGAGGCGGAGTGGGTGAGCGTCGACGGCGACCTGGTCGAGGCGGCGCTCTGGTGCGGCGCGCTGGCCGGGGTGCCCCGCCGGGCCACCCTGCTGCGGGAGAAGGACGGGCCGGTTTCCGGGACCTCCGCCGGAGCGAAGGCCTGCGCCTTCCCGCTCACCGGCAGCGGCGACGCCGAGGCTCCGGTGGGCCGGCCCCGCCGCTTCCTGTACGACCCGGATCCGGCGGTGGTGCGCGCGCACCTGGTCGCCGAGCTGGCCGGCGTCCTCGACGCGACGCTGGCCGACCCGAGCATCGCCTATCTCTACGGCGACGAGGCCCGACCGACCCCGTTCGCCCGCTGCCTGGAGATCACCGACGTGCTGCCGTTCTCGCTGAAGCGGCTGCGCGCCCTGCTCCGGGAGCGCCGGGTGGGCCGGGTGGAGATCCTCAAGCGCGGCTCGGCGCTGGAACCGGAGAAGCTGCGCCGGGACCTGAAGCTGGCCGGCAACGAGGCGGCGAGCCTGGTGCTGACCCGGGTCGCCGGCGCGCCGACCGTGCTGATCTGCCGGCCGCTTCCCGCCTGACGGTTTTCGGCTCGCCCGGCGGCCGACGGCCGGTTAGCTTGTCGCTCATGGCGGGACAGGGCACTCCGGCGACGGCACTGCTGACCAAGCGGAAGATCGCTCACAGCACCCACCCGTACGACGTCTCGCCGGACGCGCCGAACTACGGCGCGCTGGTCGCGGCGGCCCTCGGGGTGCCGCCGGCCCGGGTGTTCAAGTCACTGGTCACCGAGGTCGACGGCGGCCTGACCGTGGCGGTCGTGCCGGTCACCGGAGAGCTGGACCTCAAGGCCCTCGCCGCGGCGGTCGGCGGCAAGCGGGCAGCCATGGCGGACCGGACGGTCGCCGAGCGGGCCACCGGCTACGTCCGCGGCGGGATCAGCCCGCTCGGCCAGCGCAAGCGGCTGCCCACGGTCGTCGACGCCTCCGCGCTGGCGCATCCGACGGTCTACGTGTCGGCGGGGCGCCGGGGCCTGCAACTGCAACTCGCCCCGGCCGATCTGGTCGCCCTCACCGGGGCCGTCACCGCTCCGATCGCCGCGGGCTGACCCGCCCGTCGGCCGGCTGGGAGCGTTTCCGCACGCCGGGCCGGGGAGCGCTCTCACCCGGTGACGGCGGGGTGTCAGTTGCGTTGCTGAATTGTTACCGCCGCCAACAAACTTCTGACCTCGGCTCTCTTGCGCCTGTCCGGACGGGAGGAATACGTTGCCGGACACAACAAACCACCGACAACTCCCCCAACCCCCGAAAGGACCCATGCACATGCGCAAGGGCTTCCTCACTTTCGCGGCCGTCGGTCTTCTCGCGACCGGCAGCATGGCCGCCTGCGGTGACAACGGCGGTTCCGACCAGGCCGGCGGCTCGACCGACAAGAAGCCGAAGATCGGCGTGATCCTCCCGGACAGCAAGTCCTCCGCCCGCTGGGAGGGCGCGGACCGCAAGTTCCTGGAGGAGGCCTTCAAGGCCGCCGGTGTCGACTACACCATCCAGAACGCCCAGGGCGACAAGTCCGCCTTCTCCACCATCGCCGACGGCATGCTGACCAGCGGCGTCACCGCCCTGATGATCGTCAACCTGGACTCCGGCACCGGCAAGGCCGTGCTGGAGAAGGCCAAGTCGCAGGGCGTCGCCACCATCGACTACGACCGGCTGACCCTGGGCGGCTCCGCCCAGTACTACGTCAGCTTCGACAACGAGGCGGTCGGCAAGCTCCAGGGCGAGGGCCTGAGCAAGTGCCTGACCGACAAGGGCGCCAAGAGCCCCGTCGTGGCCTACCTGAACGGCTCCCCCACCGACAACAACGCCACGCTGTTCAAGAACGGGTACGACTCGGTGCTCAAGCCGAAGTTCGACTCGAAGGAGTACGTGAAGGGCCCGGACCAGTCGGTTCCGGACTGGGACAACGCTCAGGCCGGCGTGATCTTCGAGCAGATGCTCACCCAGACCAAGGGCAAGATCGACGGTGTGCTGGCCGCCAACGACGGTCTCGGCAACGCGGCCATCTCGGTGCTGAAGAAGAACAAGCTCAACGGCAAGGTGCCGGTGACCGGCCAGGACGCCACCGTCCAGGGCCTGCAGAACATCCTCGCCGGTGACCAGTGCATGACGGTCTACAAGGCCATCAAGGAGGAGGCGAAGGCCGCCTCGGACCTGGCGATCTCGCTGGCCAAGGGCGAGAAGAAGGAGACCGGCCAGACGGTCAAGGACCCGGAGGGTGGCCGTGACGTGGCCGCCGTCCTGCTCACCCCGAAGGCCATCTACAAGGACAACGTCAAGGACGTCGTGACCGACGGCTTCGTCACCAAGGAAGAGCTCTGCACCGGGGCGTACACCAAGCTCTGCGCCGACGCCGGCATCAGCTGACCCGCCCCACACCCAACCCGCTCCGGCGACGCCGCCCGGCACGGTGACCACCGTGCCGGGCGGCACGCCACGGACGGGCTCCGAGATCTCCCCTCCGTCCAAAGGAGACCCCCGTGTCCGCGACCCCCCTGCTGGAGCTACGCGGGATCGACAAGAGCTTCGGTCCCGTCCAGGTTCTGCGCGACGTCGCCTTCTCGGCCCATCCCGGTGAGGTGACCGCGCTGGTCGGCGACAACGGCGCCGGCAAGTCCACCCTGGTGAAGTGCATCAGCGGCATCTACCCCACCGATGCCGGCGAGGTTCTCTTCGACGGGCGACCGGTGACCATCCACAACCCGCGTGACGCCGCCGGACTCGGCATCGAGGTGGTCTACCAGGACCTCGCGCTCTGCGACAACCTCGACATCGTGCAGAACATGTTCCTGGGCCGGGAGAAGCGCAGCGGGGTGGTGCTGGACGAGCCGACCATGGAGCAGTTGGCGGCCGAGACCCTGGCCGGGTTGAGTGTCCGCACCGTCAAGTCGCTGCGCCAGCACGTGTCCAGCCTCTCCGGCGGGCAGCGGCAGACCGTGGCCATCGCCAAGGCCGTGCTCTGGAACAGCAAGCTGGTCATCCTGGACGAGCCGACCGCCGCGCTCGGCGTGGCGCAGACCGCCCAGGTGCTGGAGCTGGTCCGCCGGCTGGCCGACAAGGGCCTGGCCGTGGTCCTCATCTCGCACAACATGAACGACGTCTTCGCCGTCTCCGACCGGATCGCCGCGCTCTACCTCGGCCAGATGGTCGCCCAGGTGAAGACCACCGAGATCACTCACTCGCAGGTGGTCGAGCTGATCACCGCCGGCCGCTCCGGCAACCTCGGCCTCGGCGCCGGGTCGGGCAACGGCAGCGAGCCCGCCGACGCGACCCCGGGAGCCCTTCGATGACCACCACCGCTGTGAAGAAGGACGGACCGGCGGCCGTCACGCCCACGCCCGCCGTCGCCGACCACGTCCGCAACTACGTCGCCCGGGTACGCGGCGGCGACCTCGGTTCCCTGCCCGCCGTCATCGGCCTCGTCGTGCTCTGCCTCGTCTTCGCGATCGTGCGCCCGGTCTTCTTCTCCGCCGCGAACTTCGCCAACCTCTTCACCCAGGGCGCCGCCGTCACGGTGATCGCGATGGGCCTGATCTTCGTGCTGCTGCTCGGTGAGATCGACCTCTCCGCCGGCTTCGCCAGCGGCGTGTGCGCGGCCATCCTGGCCAACGTCGTCAGCGTGCTCGGCTACCCCTGGTACGTGGCGGTGCTGGCCGCCCTCGCCACCGGCGTGATCATCGGTCTGACACTCGGCTTCCTGGTGGCCAAGGTGGGCATCCCGTCCTTCGTGGTCACCCTGGCCGGCTTCCTCGCCTTCCAGGGTGTGGTGCTGCTGCTGATGAAGGAGGGCACCAACATCTCGATCGGTGACGACGTGATCGTCGGCATCGAGAACGGCCGGATCCCGCCGGCCGTCGGCTGGCTGCTGGCCGCCGTCGCGATCCTCGGGTACGCCGCCGCGCAGCTCCTGCGGCACCGGAACCGGGCCGCCCGCGGCCTGCTCACCGACCCGATCGCCGTGGTGGGCGCCCGGATCGTCGGGGTCGCCGTCCTGATCGGCTTCGCCGTCTACGTGCTCAACCAGGAGCGCAGCATCAACACGCTGATCACGTCGAACAAGGGCATGCCGGTGGTCGTGCCCATCATCGCGGTCCTGCTGGTCTTCTGGACGTTCGTGCTCAACCGCACCGCGTACGGCCGGCACCTCTACGCGGTCGGCGGGAACGCGGAAGCCGCGCGGCGGGCCGGCATCAACGTGGACCGGATCAAGATCTCCGCCTTCGTGATCTGCTCGGGGATGGCCGCAATCGGTGGCATCATCGCGGCCAGCAAGGACCGGTCGGTCGACCCCAACACGGGCGGCAGCAACGTCCTGCTCTACGCGGTCGGCGCGGCCGTCATCGGAGGCACCAGCCTCTTCGGCGGCAAGGGCCGGATGATCAACGCGGTGCTCGGCGGCGCCGTGGTGGCTGTCATCATCAACGGCATGGGACTGCTGGACCTCAGCTCCGGCCTGAAGTACATCTTCACGGGCGCGGTGCTCATGCTCGCCGCCGGTGTCGACGCCCTGTCGCGGCGCCGCTCGGCCGCCACCGGCACCCGCTGAATTCGGTACGGACGTGACGGTGGCGATGCGCGCGGGACCGAGCCAGGACGAGATCCGTCGGCAGAACCTGGGCGCGTTGCTCCGCTACGTGCACGTGCGTGGGGCCACCACCCGCGCGGAGCTGACCACCGCGCTCGGTCTCAACCGCAGCACCATCGGCGCGCTGACCGCCGACCTGGCCGGCGCCGGTCTGGTCAGCGAGGGGACGCCGAAGGAAACCGGCCGGGCCGGACGACCGTCGCTGGTCGTCCGGCCCGAGTCGGCCCGGGTCTACGCGTACGCGTACAGCATCGAGGTGGACCGGCTGCGGGCCGCGCGGGTCGGGCTCGGCGGTGAGGTGCTCGACCGCCGGGAGCTGGAACGGCCGCGGAACCTGGTCGCCGGGGAGGCCGCCCCGCTGCTGGCCGACGCGGTCCGGGAGATGCACCGGGCGGTGCCGCCCGACTCGATCTGCGTCGGCGCCGGGGTGGCGGTCTGCGGCATGGTCCGCCGCGAGGACGGGCTGGTCCGGCTCAGCCCGACCACCGGCTGGGTGGACGAGCCGATCGGCGCGGCGCTCGCCGCCGAGCTGGGCGTCGACGTGCCCATCACGGTGGGCAACGTGGCCGACGTGGCGGCCTTCGCGGAGCACGCCCGGGGCGTCGCGGCCGGCTGCGACAACGTCATCTACCTGTACGGGGACGTCGGCGTCGGGGCCGGCATCATCGCCGGCGGGCGGCGGCTCACCGGGCACGGCGGCTACAGCGGCGAGGTCGGCCACATGGTGGTGGTCCGCGACGGCATGCGCTGCGACTGCGGGCGGCGCGGCTGCTGGGAGACCGAAATCGGCGAGCACGGGCTGCTCCGGGCCGCCGGCCGCTCCGACGCCCGGGGCCGGGAGGCGCTGCTGGCCCTCTTCGACGCCGCCGACCGGGGCGACGCGCGCGCCCAGACCGCGGTGCGGCAGGCCGGCGACTGGCTCGGCTTCGGCGTGGCCAACCTGGTCAACATCTTCAACCCGGAGATGGTCATCTTCGGCGGCACCATGCGCGACCTCTACCTGGCCGCCGCCGCCCAGGTGCGCAGCCGGCTCAACTCCAACGGGCTGCCGGCCTGCCTGGAGCACGTGCGGCTGCGTACCCCGAAGCTCGGTGACGACGCGACGCTGATCGGCGCCGCCGAGCTGGCCTTCGAACGCCTCCTCGCCGACCCGCTCGACGTCGGCTGACCGGCCCCCGATCCCGGTGAACTGAATCGGGTCGTGATCCGTACCAGTGGGCGGACGGACGGCCGCGGGGGCGGCCGTCCGCGCCATCCCGCGTACCGGTCCGGACCGAGGAGGCACCGCAACCATGGCACCGCTGGAATCCGCACGCCGCCGGCTGGCGCACCGGGTGATCCTGCTGCTCGTCGCGCTCGCCGCGGGGATCGGCGTGCTTCCCGGCGCGGCGCTGGCCGCGCCCAACCCCGGTGTGCAGCTCAACGCCGCCGACATGACGCTGCTCAACGGGGTACGACTGGCCGGGCTCTGGGAGATGCCGGCCGGGCAGATGGCCGCCGAGAAGGGCCAGTCGAAGCGGGTACGCGAGGTCGGCGCGGAGATCGCCCGGCAGCACGGCGTCCTGGACCAGCTCGTGGTCGAGGCCGCGAACAAGCTGGGCGCCACCCTGCCGACCACCCCGACCACCCAGCAGCAGGGCTGGCTGACCGAGATGCAGAACGCCACCGGCGCCCAGTTCGACCAGATCTTCGTGACCCGGCTGCGGGTCGCGCACGGCAACATCTTCCCGGTGATCGGCGCGGTTCGGGCCAGCACCCGGGACCCGATCGTGCGCAAGCTCGCCGACCAGGCGAACACCTTCGTCACCAATCACATGCTGATGCTGGAGAGCACCGGGCTGGTCCGCTGGCAGCAGCTCCCGCCTCCCGCGATGCCCCCGGCGCAGAGTGACTCGCTGATCGCCGCCGCCGGGGCCAACGTCGGCACCAACGGCGGGGTCCAGGTCAGCACCACCGTGGTGTGGGCCGTCTTCCTGCTCGCCCTGGCCACCGGCGGGTACGCGACCTGGCGGCTGCTGCGCCGCTCCTGACCGCGCTGCCCGCACGAGGCCCCCACCGGCGTTCCGGTGGGGGCCTCTGCGCTCAGCCGTGCCAGGACCGCCATAGTGCGGCGTACGAGCCGCCGGCGGCGACCAGCTCGTCGTGCGAGCCCAGCTCCGTGATCCGGCCGTCCTCCACCACCGCCACCCGGTCCGCATCGTGCGCGGAGAAGAGCCGGTGCGCGATGGCGATCACCGTCCGGCCCTGGAGCACCGCGGCCAGCGAGCGTTCCAGCGCCCGGGCCGCCCGCGGGTCGATCAGCGAGGTGGCCTCGTCCAGCACCAGGGTGTGCGGGTCGGCGAGCACCAGCCGGGCCAACGCGAGCTGCTGCGCCTGGGCCGGCGAGAGCGGATGCCCGCCGGCGCCGACCCGGGTGTCCAGCCCGTCCGGCAGCGCCTCCGCCCAGTCCAGGGCGTCGACCGCGGCCAGCGCGGCGCGTACCTCGGCGGGGCCGGCGTCCGGACGGACCATCGCCACGTTGTCGGTCAGCGTGCCGATGAACACGTGGTGCTCCTGGCTGACCAGCGCGACGTGGGTGCGCAGCTCGGCCAGGGGCAGCCCGCTGAGCGGCCGGCCGTCCACCGTCACCGCGCCGGCGCGCGGCGCGTGCACCCCGGCCAGCAGCCGGCCCAGGGTGGACTTCCCCGCGCCGGACGGGCCGACCATGGCCAGCTTCTCCCCCGGCCGGGGCACCAGGGTCACCCCGTGCAGCACGTCGTGGCCGGCGCGGTACGCGTACCGGACGTCGTGGGCGGCGAGCCGCCCGTCGTCGGTGACCGGCCGCCGGTCCGGCGGCGCGGCGGAGGTTTCGGCCGGCTCGGCGGCCACGCCGAGCAGCCGGGCCAGCGAGGCGCCGCCGACCTGGAACTCGTCCAGCCAGGAGAGCAGCCGGTCGACCGGGTCCACCAGCTGCTGGGCGTAGAGGGTGGCCGCCGTGACCTGCCCGAGGCTGGCCCAGCCCTCCAGGTAGAACCAGCCGCCGAGCAGCAGGGTGCCGGCCACCGGCAGCAGGTAGCCGATCTCGGCGATGGGGAAGAAGACCGTCCGCAGGTTGAGCGTGTAGTACTCGGCCGCGTACGACCGGCGGATGTCGGCGTCGGTGCGGGCCCGGCGGCGGGCCTGCTGGCGCAGCGCCTCGGTGGTCCGCGCCCCCTCGACCGTCTCGCTGATCCCGTCGGTGAT
The DNA here is from genome assembly GCF_003013775.1 of Micromonospora sp. MH33. Lineage (NCBI taxonomy): Bacteria > Bacillati > Actinomycetota > Actinomycetes > Micromonosporales > Micromonosporaceae > Micromonospora > Micromonospora sp. MH33. The sequence goes on along the minus strand of NZ_MUYZ01000124.1, from coordinate 9,494 downwards.
GTCGGAGTACGCGGCGTTCTCCCGCAGGTAGCCGGCCGGCGCCCGGCGCAGGTACCAGCGGGTGCCGGCGACCAGCATCGGCACCGCGAGCAGGCAGGGCACCACCAGCAGCGGGCCGGTCAGCACCAGCGCGCCGAGGATCAGCAGCACGGTGACCGCCGCGATCAGCGTCTCCGGGGCGGCGAACCGGACCGTCCGGGACAGCGCGGCGACGTCCCGGGAGGTGCGGGTGAGCAGGTCGCCGGTGCCGGCCCGCTCCACGGTCGACAGCGGCAGGGCGAGCACCCGGTCGACGAACTCCTCGCGCAGCTCGGCGAGGACCCGCTCGCCGAGCCGGGCCGAGGCCAGGTGGGCGAAGCGGACCAGCACCGACTGGGCGACCACGAAGCCGGCGATGGCCAGGGCGACCCGGTCGACGGTGACCGCGCCGACGCCGCGCGAGATCCCCTCGACCAGGTCGCCGAGGAGCCGGGGCGCGACCAGGCCGGCCGCGGCGGCGAGCGCGTGCAGGCCGAGCGCGGCGGCCAGGCCGCGCGGGTGCCGGCGGGCCAGCTCCCGCGCGTACCGGCGGACCTGCTGCGCGTCGGCGACGGGCAGGGCGTTGCTCACCGGTCCTCCTCCCGGCTCACCGTGGCCCGGTACCGGGTCTCGGCGGCGAGCAGTTCGTCGTGGCGGCCCTCGGCGACCACCTTGCCGTCCTCCACGAAGACCACGTGCTCGGCGCGGCCGAGCACCAGCGGGCTGGTGGTGCAGACCAGCGTGGTCCGGCCGTGCCGGGCGGCGGCCAGCCGGTCGGCGATCCGCGCCTCGGTGTGCGCGTCCACCGCGCTGGTCGGCTCGACCAGGATGAGCGTCTCCGGGTCGGCGACCAGCGCCCGGGCCAGCCGCAGCCGCTGCCGCTGCCCGCCGGAGAACTCCCGGCCGCGCTCGGCGACCGGGCTGTCCAGGCCGCCGGGCAGCGCCTCGACGATGTCCGTGGCGCTCGCCGCGACCAGCGCCGCCTCGATGGCGTGGTGATCGCCCCGGTCGCGCGGGTCCAGCTCCGTGCGGAGCGCGCCGCTGAACAGCTGCGCGTCGTTGTCGGCCACCAGGATCCGCTCGCGCACCGTCGCCAGCGCCACGTCCCGCAGCGGTACGCCGTGCAGCGTCACGTCCCCGTCGACGTACCGGCCGAGCCGGTCGGCGATCTCGGCGGCGTCCTCGGGCGCGGTGGCGGCCAGCGCGGTGAGCCGGCCCGGCCGCAGCACCAGCCCGGAGCGGACGTCCACCAGCTCGCCCGGCCCCTCGGGCACCGGCACCGGGCGGGCCGGGTCGGTGAACTCGGGGGCGAGGCGGAGCAGCCGCACCACCCGGCGGGCCGCCACGTGCCCCCGGGTCAGCTTGTCGGCCGCCTCGGTGAGGTTGCGCAGCGGACTGACCAGGAACGCCGTGTAGCCGTAGAAGGAGACCAACTGGCCGGCGCTGATCTCACCGCGCAGCGCGAACCGGGCCCCGAGCCAGGTCACCAGCACCACGAAGACACCGGGCAGCAGGATCTGCGCGGCCTGGATCAGCGACTCCACCCGGGCCACCCGCAGGCCGTCCGCCCGCAGCGCCTGGGACTGCTCCCGGTAGCGGGCGCCCAGCATCGGCTCGCCGCCCACCCCGCGCAGCACCCGCAGCCCGGAGACGATGTCGGCGGCCCGGGCGGTCAGCTCGCCGGTCGACTCCCGGTACGCCGCCTGCTGCCGGTGCAGCGGCCGGATCAGCAGCGCCACCAGCGCCATGAGCAGCGGCACCCCGAGCACCACCACCAGGCCGAGCGGCACGGAGGCGGTGAGTAGGATCACCGCCACGGTGGCGATCGCGACCACCGCGCCGGTGCCCCGGGCCGTGATGTCGACGGCGCTGCCGATGTGCTCGATGTCGGCCGTACCGATGCTCACCACCTCGCCCGCAGCGACCCGGCGGGGCAGCGCGGCGCCGAGCCGGTTGGTGGCGTCCACGGTGACCTGCACCGTCCGGTACGCGGCGCCGAGCCAGTTGTGCACCGCACAGCGGTGCCGCAGGATGCCGGCCGCGGCCTGGACGACGCCCAGGCCCAGCAGGACGAGACCCCAGCGGAGCAGGGCGTCCGGGTCACGGTGGGCCAGGCCGGCGTCGATGGCCCGGCCGACGGCCGCCGGCATCAGCGCCTGGGCCACCATCCAGATGACGCCCAGGGCGATGGCCGAGCCGAAGAACAGGGGACGCCGACCGGCGAGCCAGACCAGGTAACGGGTGGCGGACCGGGCGTCGGGGGTACCGGGATCACCGGCGGGTGAGAAACGCATGACCACCCGACGCTAGGTGCCGGGCCCGGGCCGGCGCCAATCAGTTTCCCGCCGGTCCAGGCGGCCCGCCGGGTCAGCGATCGACCTGCGTGAAGTCCCAGCTGTGCGGCGGCCGGGCGACCAGCCGCATGGGCGGCTCGGGCAGCTCCCGCGGGTTACTCCGCCACTTCGAGATCACCACCACGCGGTGGTCGGTGGAGGAGAACACCTCGCTGGACAGGTGCAGCGGCTCGTGCTCGAACTCGGGCAGCGCGGTCTCGCACACCCAGGTGATCAGGTCGGCGAACCCGTACGGCTCGGCCTTCGCCTCCCACATCCGGACGATCACGTCGGTCCCCTCCCCCGCCTCAGACACTGACCACGGTCAGCGGCATGGCGGAGTCGGCCGGCAGGTCCAGCCGGCTCGGGGCGACGCCCGCGGCGACCAGGTGCGAGCCGAGCGCGGCCACCATGGCGCCGTTGTCGGTGCAGAGCTTCGGCCGTGGCGTACGCACCCGGACGCCGTGCTTCGCGGCCTGGTGCTCCGCCATCGCCCGCAGCCGCGAGTTGGCCGCCACCCCACCGCCGATCACCAGGGTGTCGATACCGCTGCTCCGGCACGCGTCCACCGCCTTGCCGACCAGCACGTCGCAGACCGCCTCCTGGAAGGACGCGGCCACGTCGGCCACCGGCACCGCCTCGCCGGCCCGCTGCCGCGCCTCCACCCAGCGGGCCACCGCCGTCTTCAGCCCGGAGAAGGAGAAGTCGTACCGGTGCCCGGCCAGGTCCTTGGGGGCGGTCAGCCCGCGCGGGAAGGCGATCGCCGCCGGGTCACCGGCCCGCGCCTCCCGGTCGATGAACGGGCCGCCCGGGAAGGGCAGCCCGAGCAGCCGGGCCACCTTGTCGAACGCCTCGCCGGCCGCGTCGTCGATGGTCGAGCCGAGCGGGGTGACCTCCCGGGCCAGGTCGTCGACGCGCAGCAGCGAGGAGTGCCCGCCGGAGACCAGCAGGGCGATGGCCGGCTCGGGCAGCGGACCGTGCTCCAGGGTGTCCACGGCCACGTGCGCGGCGAGGTGGTTCACCCCGTACACCGGCTTCTCGGCGGCCACCGCGTACCCCTTGGCGGCGGCGACCCCGACGAGCAGCGCGCCGGCCAGGCCCGGCCCGGAGGTGACGGCGATCGCGTCGATGTCGGCGATCGTCACCCCGGCCTCGCGCAGCGCCCGGTCCATGGTCGGCACGATGGCCTCCAGGTGGGCGCGGCTGGCCACCTCGGGCACCACGCCGCCGAACCGGGCGTGCTCCTCGACGCTGGAGGCCAGCGCGTCGGCGAGCAGGGTGTGCCCGCGGACGATGCCCACCCCCGTCTCGTCGCAGGACGTCTCGATGCCGAGGATCAGTGGTTCGTCAGCCATGCTCGTCAGTCCTCGTTGCGCTGCATGACCAGCGCGTCGGTGTTGCTCGGTTGGTAGTAGCCGCGGCGCACGCCGATCGGCTCGAAGCCGTACATCGCGTAGAGCCGCTGCGCGGGGGCGTTGTCCGCGGCGACCTCCAGCAGCGTGCTGCGCACCCCGTGCCGGGCCGCCTCGGCGAGCAACGCCTCCAGCAGCAGCCGGCCGATCCCCCGGCGCTGCGCGTCCCGGCGGACCGCGATGTTCTGCACCCACGCCTCGTCCGGCGGCGCCACCATCAGCCCGGCGTAGCCGAGCACCGTGCCGTCCTCGTCGGTGGCGACCAGGTAGTGGTGGCCGTTGGCCAGCTCGTTCCAGAACATCGCCGGGGACCACCGCTCGGCGCCGAACAGGTCCGCCTCCAACGGCAGCACCTGGTCGACGTGCCACCAGCGGAACCGGCCCAGTCGGACCTGACTCATGGCAGGACCGGCTTGTGGCCGGTGGCCGCGACCGCGTCGGGGCGACGCAGGTAGAGCGGGGTGAGCGGCTCGCCGGGGGCGCCCGCGCGGATCCGCTCGGCGGCCAGGCGGGCCAGCGCCAGCGCGTCCGGGTAGCGCGGCTCCTCCCGCACCGGCAGGCCGAGGACGTCCGCGTACCGGTGCGCGCCGTCACCGACCGCGACCGTGACGGCCAGGTCCCGGGCCCGCTCGGCGGCGGCCGCCGGGGTGTCCACGTTCGGCCCGGCGATTCGCTGGCCGGCGCCGTCGTAGACGGCCCAGTAGACCTCCCGGCGGCGGGCGTCGCTCGCCGCCAGCACCGGCTCGCCGGCGGCCACCGGGTGGCCGATCCCGTCCAGCGAGCAGACCCCGTACGTGGGGATGCCCAGCACCTGGCCCATGGTGGCGGCGGTGACCAGGCCCACCCGCAGCCCCGTGAACGGCCCGGGACCCAGCCCGGCGACGATCGCGGCCAGGTCGGCGGGGCGGGCGTCGGCGTCGGCCAGCACCGCGTCGACCTGCGGGGCGAGCAGCTCGCCGTGCGCCCGGGCGTCGACCGTGCACCGCTGCGCGCGGGCCGCGACGCCGTCCGCCGAGACCTCGACCAGCGCCGCGGTCACCGCGGGCGTCGAGGAGTCCACCACGAGTACGAGCACGGTATGCCAGCCTAGTCGCCGCCCCGGTTACCGCCGGTGACGCCCCTCCCGCTCGCGGCTCAGCTCGGCGTGCGGAAGACCCTGAGGAACTGGGGCAGCAGCCAGGGGCGCGGGCCGGCGACGCGGACCCGGCCGGTGAGCACGGCGCGGGCCCGGCTGATCCGCCCGAACATCATCAGGTTGAGCGTCGCCGGGTCGAAACGGACCCGGGCGTCCGGCCGCTCGTCCGGGGCGGCGAACCGCACCCGCCCGTCGGCCAGCGCGAGCGTCAGCGGCGCCGCGTACGCCGAGGCGAACCGCACCACGATCCGGCGGCGCGGCGGATCCACCCCGTCGAGCAGCCGGCCGTAGCCGTGCCGGACCACCCCGGCCAGGAAGAGGTCGAGGAAGAGCACCGCGTCCCGGGACGGGACCGACCACGGCCGGCCGGTCGCCCGGGCCAGGTCCCAGCCGTGCAGCAGCAGTTCGTTGACCAGGTGGGCGAGGAGGCCGGGGAGCGGGACGCGGGCGTCACCGAGCCAGGGCACCACCTCGTCGGGGCTGCGGTCGGCGCAGATCGCCAGCAGCCGGTCCACGTCGCGGCGCAGCCGGTCGAGCAGGTGTGCCGGGTCGCGCTCGGTCAGGTGCCGCAGCACCAGGTCGTTGGCGTCGGCCACGGTGTCGACGGTCACCAGCGGTAGCCGCTCACCGAGCCCGGGGACCGGCAGCGGCTCGCCGGCCGGGTCGACCAGCCCGACGTAGAGCCAGGCGACCGAGGCCAGGTGGGCCAGGGTCTCGGCGGCCGTCCAGTCGGCGGTGACCATCGTCTCCGGCGGAACCGAGCGGGCCAGCGCCAGGAACCGGTCGGCGGTCTCCGCCAGTGCCGCCGGCGCCGTCGACCAGCCGTCCGACGTGATGGTCGCCGACACCGCCACCTCCCCGCTCCGGGCGCGAACGGGGCAGAGCCTACTACCGTCCGCCACGAAACGATAGCCCTGCGTCGATGCTCAGCCGGCGGTGCGTTCCCAGTCGATGGTGGGCAGGCCGGCGTCGGCGAGCGCCTTGTTGGCCGCGCTGAACGGCCGGCTGCCCAGGAAGCCGCGCGGGTTCATCGGGCTCGGGTGGCCGGCCTCCAGCACCACGTGGTTCGGGTTGGTGACCAGGGCGGCCTTCTTGCGCGCGTAGCCGCCCCAGAGCAGGAAGACCACCCGCTGCTCCAGCGCGTCGAGGGCCCGGATGGTGGCGTCGGTGAACTCCTCCCAGCCCTTGTTCGCGTGCGAGCCGGGGGTGGCCTGCCGGACGGTGAGCACCGCGTTGAGCAGCAGCACGCCCTGCGCCGCCCAGCCGCTCAGGTTGCCGCCGGCCGGCTTCGGCACACCCAGGTCCTCGCCCAGCTCCTTGAAGACGTTGCGCAGCGACGGCGGCACCGCCACCCCCTCACGCACGCTGAAGCTCAGCCCGTGCGCCTGCCCCGCCTTGTGGTACGGGTCCTGCCCGAGGATCAGCACCCGGGTCTGCGCCGGCCCGCACAGCCGGTAGGCCGAGAACAGGTCCTCGACCGGCGGGAAGACCGTCCGGGTGGCGTATTCCCCGGCGACGAACTCGGCCAGCGCCGCGGTGCGGGCGGGGTCGAGGTGCGGGGTGAGCGCCGCGCGCCAGGCGTCGGGCAGGAGCGCCAGCAGGTCGAGGGTGGGGGCGTCGTCGGGCATCGGCAACCTTTCACCGCGTCTGATCGGTCCCCGGAACTGTAGGCAGCGGGTACGACAGCGGTCAGTCCAGGGCGGCCAGCCGCCGCGCCCAGTCGCCGCCCACCGGTTCCAGGGTGACCACCCGGGTGTCGTCGTCCCGCCGGTCGATGCGGACCCGCAGGTGGGCGTCGACCAGCTGCTCGACCATCCCCTCGCCCCACTCGACCACGGTGACCGCCTCGTCCACCGAGGCGTCCAGGTCCAGGTCGTCGATCTCGGCGCGCGGGTCGGCCGACTCCCCCAGCCGGTACGCGTCGGCGTGCACCAGGCTCACCCGGCCGCCCCGGGCCGGATCCGGCCGGTGCACCCGGGCGATCACGAAGGTCGGCGAGGTGATGTCGCCGCGCACCCCGAGACCGGCGCCGATGCCCTGGGTCAGCGCGGTCTTGCCGGCGCCCAGCGGGCCGCTGAGCAGCAGCAGGTCGCCCGCGCGCAGCACCCCGGCCAGCCGGCGGCCGAACTCGTGGGTGTCGTCGACCGTCTTCAACTCGAGGACCGTTGTCACAGCGATTCCAGGAACCTCTCCAGTGCCGCGTTCACCTCGTCGGCGTGCTCCAACATCACCACGTGCCCGCTGTCGTGGATCTTCACGAACTCGGCGTGGGGCAGCCGCCGGACGATCTCCTCGGAGTGGGTCACCGGCGTGATCATGTCCTTGTCCCCCACGATCACCAGCACCGGCGTGCCGGCCAGCGCGGCCAGCGCCGGGAACCGGGAGTGGGTGGCCAGGGTGCGCAGGTAGCGGGTGACCGTGTCGGCCGAGGTGCGGGAGTTCATCGTCTCGACGTACGACACCAGGGCCGGGCTGGGCTTCGGGGTGCCGAAGCCGTACTTGCGGGTGAGCAGCCAGGCCACGTTGGAGGTCGACTTGCGGGCCTTGTCGATCACCGTGCCGCCGTACCGGGTGGCGTTGCTCATCATGTAGATCACCGGCGCGCCGACCCGGCCGAGCAGCGCGGGCGCCACCAGCTTGGTCTCCGCGAGCAGCCCGCCCGAGGTGGCCATCAGCACCGTGCCGACCACCCGGTCGCCGAACAGCTCCGGGTAGAGCTCGGCCAGCGCCATGATCGTCATGCCGCCCATCGAGTGGCCGATCAGCACCAGCGGCCCTTCCGGCGCCACCTCGTCGATCACCCGACGCAGGGTGCGACCCAGCGCGGCCAGGTCGTAGTCGCCGCCCTCCAGCTTCCCGGAGCGGCCGTGCCCGGGCTGCTCGTAGGCGACGACCCGGTAGTCGCCGCGCGCGGCGAGCATCTTGCGCTGGAAGTGGAACGTCCCCATGTCCAGGCAGAAACCGTGCACCAGCACCACGGTCGGGTGCCCGGCGACCGGCCGGGTCGGCTCGACCACCTCCACGTGGATGTCGGTGCCGTCCGGCATCTCCACCAGGCACGCCTCGTCGTACCGCTGCTCGCCGAAGACCTCGCTCGCGTAGGGATCGGTGGGGTCGGACTTGAGGCGGCGGACCAGGACCCGCTCGCTCACCACCCCCGCGGCGAGCCCGGCGGCGGCGACGCCGACCGCGGCGCCCACCACCCCGGCGACCCGACCCGCGGCGGTGCGCGGCCGCGGAATCCGGAACCGCTGACTCATGGTGCCGCCTCGGTTCGCGACTGCGGGGCTCGCAACCCCGGCTCACTCCTCGCGCTCACGGGCGCTCGCCGTCGTAGACGCGGGGCACCCGGACACCACCGAACCGGGTCACGATCTCGTAGTTGATGGTGCCCACCGCCTCGGCCCAGTCGTCGGCCGTGGGCTCGCCGTCCGCGCCGCTGCCGAAGAGGACGGCCACGTCACCGGCGGCCACCTCGTCCTCGCCGCAGTCGACCACGAACTGGTCCATGCAGACCCGCCCGGAGATGGTCCGCCGCTTGCCGGCGAGCTGCACCGGACCGGTGTTCGAGGCGTGCCGCGGCACCCCGTCGGCGTAGCCGAGCGGGACGACCGCCAGGTTCGCCTCCTGCCTGGTCAGGTAGGTGTGGCCGTACGAGACGCCGGTGCCGGCCGGGACCCGCTTGGTGAGCATCACCCGGGCCCGGGCGGTCATCGCCGGGCGCAGGCCGAACTGCTCGCCCTCGATCGGGGAGAGGCCGTAGGCCGCCAGGCCGGGACGGACCAGGTCGAAGTGGGTGTCCGGGCGGGTCAGGGTGGCCGCCGAGTTGGCCAGGTGCCGGTAGCGGGGGCGCAGCCCGGCCCGCTCCACCATCTCCAGCCCCTCGTGGAACACCGCCAACTGCCGGTCGGTGGTGGGGTGGCCGGGCGAGTCCGCGTACACGAAGTGGCTCCACACGCCGACCACCTCGACCAGGCCGTCGGCCTGGGCCTTCGCGGCGGCCTCCAGCAGCGCCGGCCAGTCGGCGACGGTGGCCCCGCCGCGGGCCAGCCCGGTGTCGATCTTGAGGTGCAACCGGGCCGGGCGGTCCGCCCGCCGGCCCGCCTCGACCATCTCGTCGAGCTGGGTGAGGCTGGCGCAGCCCAGGTCGACGCCGACCGCGATCCCGTCGTGCAGCGGCAGCCCCGGGTCGAGCAGCCAGGCCAGCACGGGCGCGGTGACCCCCTCCTGGCGCAGCAGGAGCGCCTCGTCGAGGGTGCAGACGCCGAGCCAGTCCGCCCCGGCGTCGAGCGCCGCGTGGGCCGCCGGAACCATGCCGTGGCCGTACCCGTCGGCCTTGACCACCGCCATCAGCTCGGCGCTGGTGCCCGACTTGAGCCGGGCCACGTTCTCCCGGATCGCGTCCAGGTCGACGCGCACCTCCGACTGCCACATGCCCCCAGCCTACTTCCGTCCGTGATCACCGTGGCCCTGAGCCGCGCGGCCGATCGCCCGCCCGCCGGCGGCAGCCGCCGCTCGTGGCCCCGGCCGCCGGCGCGTTCAGCCCAGCCGGGCCAGTACCGGGCGGAGCGCGGTCGCCACGTCGGGCGCGGTCAC
>NZ_MUYZ01000123.1:0-17837 GCF_003013775.1 Micromonospora sp. MH33 | reverse complement strand
CGAGCGCGGCGGCCGTCCCGACCGGCAGGTCGAGGGCGGCGTCGAGGTCGGGGAGGAGTCCGGCGGCGTGCAGCAGCACCGGGCCGCGGGCGGCCGGCGGGGCGGCCGCGGCGGCCTCCCAGACCGCCAGCAGGCGGCCGGGGTCGTCCAGGGCGGTCATCGCGGTCAGGGTTCGACGAAGGACGGCTCGGCGGGCTCGGCCACCGTGTAGTCGCGTTCCCAGCCCTCGTTCTCCAGCTTGATGCTCTGGATGGCGACCGCGTTGGCGTTGGCGTCCAGTTCGGGCAGCGCGACCCACTCCGACACCCAGCACCGGTACACCTTGTACGCGATGACCAGCTGCCCGGCCTCGTTGTACATCTCGATGATGATGTCCTTGCGGAAGTCCGCCAGGGAGGTCTCCGCGCCCAGCCCGGAGCCGTAGTTCCACACCTTGTTGGCCCACTGTTCGAAGTCCGGGTCGTGGGTGACGCCGCGCTCCAGCACGATCGCGTCGTACTCGGTGCGCCCCGGCGACTTGCGGCTGCTGCTCGGGTCGCCGCCGTGCCGGTGGGTGACCACCTCGGTGCTCCGCTTCAGCGTGCCGATCTTGCTGATCCCGGCGACGTATCGCCCGTCCCACTTCGCCCGGAACTTGAAGTTCTTGTACGGGTCGAAGCGCTGCGCGTTGACCGTGAACTCGGCCATGCCCGCCCCTCCTAGGTCGCCGCGGCCGCGGTCCGCTGCTGGATGCCGATCACCACGAACTCGGCCGGTTTGACGGCCGCGAAGCCGACCAGGATGTTCAACACCCCCCGGTCGATGTCGTACTGCGTGGTGGTCTCGCTGTCGCACTTGACGAAGTACGCCTCCCGCGGGGTGCGGCCCTGGAAGGCGCCCTGCCGGAACAGGTCCTGGAGGAACCCGCCGATGGAGGCGCGGACCTGCGCCCACAGCGGTTCGTCGTTGGGCTCGAACACCACCCATTGGGTGGCCCGGACCAGCGTCTCCTCCAGGAAGAGCGCCAGCCGCCGCACGGGCACGTACCGGTACTCGTCGGCGAGCACGTCCGCGCCGCGCAGCGTCCGCGCGCCCCAGACCAGCGTCCCGGTGGCCCGGAAGGTGCGCAGGCAGTTCACCGCGTACGGGTTGAGGGCACCGTTCTCGCCGTCGGTCAGCGCCAGCGCCGGCCCGGTCACCCCCGCGAGGGCCGCCTCCACCCCGGCGGGCGCCTTCCACACCCCGCGCGCCGCGTCGGTGCGGGCCATCACCCCGGCGACCGCGCCGCAGGGCGCGAACTCGCGGACCGCGCCGTCGCGCAGCGGGTCGGGCCGCCGCACCCGGGGGAAGTAGAGCGCGCCGTTGCGGCCGTTGGCGGTCAGCCCGCGCGCCCCGACCCAGGCCCGGACGGTGTCGGCGGTCTCGGTGGGCGGCGGGTCGACCAGCAGAAAGGCCCGCTGGCGTACGCAGAAGTCCAGGGCGTCGGCCCACACGGTGTCGTCGAGGGCCTGGTCGGGCACCGACGGCGGCAGGCAGAGCAGGGTGAACAGCTCCGCGTCGCGCAGCGCGTAGATGCCCTGCTTGGTGCCCTCCAGGGCGCCGCCGTCGGTGTACTCGGCGGCGGTCAGATGGGTGCCGTCGGTGCCGGTGGCCGCCGGGTCGGCGCTGTCCACGTCGTAGCCGCCCGCGTCGGGGCGGCCGGTGCCGGGCAGCGCCGGCGCCGCGCCGACCCGGACCAGGCGGGACGCGGCCAGCACGGTGTCCACCCGGCGCGGCCCGTCCACCAGGGTCACGTTCGGGTACGTCTCCACGGTCACCGGGTTCTCCGCCGGGCCCTCCCGCACGGTCAGGTGGAACAGTTCGTCGGCGTCCACCCCCTGCTGGTCGGCGACCGTGGTGGCCTCCTCGCCGGACGCGTGCGTCACCTCGGCGTGCAGCCCGTTGCCCCAGCCGCCCGGCCCCACCGCTTCGAGGGTCAGCGCCCCGTTCAGGTCGAGCTGCGCGCTGGTGGCGTCGCGGGCCAGCCGCACGATCACGGCCTGGTTGCCGCCGTTGAGGTAGAAGTCGCGCACCGCGTATCCGAGGCCGCTGTCCCGCCACAGGCCGCCGAAGGTGCGTTCGAACTCCGCGTACGAGGAGATGGCCACCGGCACGTCGACCGGCCCGCGCAGTGCCCGCCCGACGAACGCGGCCACGGCCGTGGCGACGCCGGTGATGGTGCGACTGCCGCCGGGTATCTCCTGGATGTACACCCCGGGATGGCTGAGCGTTGCCGCCATGACGACTCCTCGACTCCACGGGCGGCGGTACGCCGCTGGCGCGACTGTGCCGCCCGCCCGTCACCGCGCCGTCACCCGGCCGTGGGCGCCCGGAGGTCGCTGTGACCGATCCACGTCGTTTGTGCCCGTGTCTTGTCACGGAACTGTCATAGGATCGCAGGGTCACCTCCAAGATCGGCACAGAGAGTGGTGGTCGCTTTCCCCCGTTTCGCGAGACCACCGGAGGTCCACAGAAGATGACCGTGTCTGGCACAAGTGCGGCAACTGAGGACAGCAGGCCGCCGGGCGACGCACCGGTCCAGCCCGACCCTCACCCGCCGGGCATCGACCGTACGGTGCTGGGCGTCGCCGCCGCAGTGTCCGTGATCTTCGTCCTGTGGGGCATTCTGGCCACCGACAACCTGGCCTCGGTCACCAGCGCGGCGCTCAGCTGGGTGGCCACCGCGTTCGGCTGGGTCTTCGTGCTGGCCAGCGCCGCCTTCGTGGTGCTCTCGATCTGGCTGGCGCTGAGCCGGTACGGCCGGATCAAGCTCGGGCGAGACGACGAGAAGCCCGAGTTCTCCACCGTTTCCTGGGTGGCGATGATGTTCAGCGCCGGCATGGGCATCGGACTGATGTTCTGGGGTGCCGCCGAGCCCCTGTCTCATCTGGGCACCCCACCGCGCGGTCTCAACGAACCGAACTCCCAGCAGGCCGCCCGGGTGGCCATGGAGTATTCGTTCTTCCACTGGGCCCTGCATCCGTGGGCGATCTATGCCGTGGTCGGCCTGTCGCTGGCCTACTTCACGTTCCGCAAAGGCCGGCGCGGCCTGATCAGCAGCGCCTTCTTCCCGCTGATCGGGAAGCGCGCCGAACGGGGGCCAGGCAAGGCGATCGACATCTTCGCGATCTTCGCGACGCTGTTCGGATCGGCGGTCTCCCTCGGTCTGGGTGCCCTACAGATCAACAGCGGCCTGACAAACCTCTGGGACGTGCCGGAGTCCACACCGCTGGCGATCGGCATCATCGCGGTGCTCACCGTGGCGTTCGTGGTGTCCGCCATCACCGGCGTCAAGCGGGGCATCCAGTTCCTGTCGAACACGAACATGGTGCTCGCGGTGGCGCTGCTCTTCTTCCTGCTCGTGGTGGGTCCGACGGTCTTCATCCTCAACACGCTCACCGCGTCCACCGGCGGCTACCTCTCCGACCTCATCCCGATGAGCTTCCGCACCGGGGCCTTCGGCGGCGAGAAGTGGATGGCGGCCTGGACCATCTTCTACTGGGCCTGGTGGATCTCCTGGACCCCGTTCGTCGGCGCCTTCATCGCCCGCATCTCCAGGGGGCGGACCATCCGCCAGTTCGTCCTGGGTGTGGTGGTCATCCCGAGCCTGGTCAGCTTCCTCTGGTTCTCGGTGTTCGGCGGTACCGCCATCAGCCTGCAACTCGGTGGCACCGACCTGTCAACCGCCGTGGCGGAGAGCCCGGAGGCGGCGCTCTTCGCGGTCCTGCGGGAGTTCCCGTTCTTCACCGTCACCGCGATCCTGGTGATGGTGCTGGTGGCGCTCTTCTTCGTCAGCGGAGCCGATGCGGCATCGGTGGTGATGGGCACGCTCTCCTCTCGCGGCAGCATCGAGCCGAAGAGCTGGCTGGTCGCCGTGTGGGGCGTCCTGACCGGCCTGGTGGCTGCGGTGCTGCTGCTCGCCGGCGGGCTGTCGGCCCTGCAGTCGCTGACCATCCTCGCCGCACTGCCGTTCCTGTTCGTGATGGTCGGCATGGTTGTCGGGCTGCTCCGCGAGCTGCGACGCGAACCCTTCAGCGCGACGATGGTCCCGGAGGTCCGTGCCCTGATGCTCGCTGCTGCGCGTCCGGCGCCCGCGAACTCCGACGCCTCCTGACCCGTCACCTCGACGTGGGCCGGCCTCGGTTCCGGGGGCCGGCCCACGTCGGCGTGGGTGTCCACGTCCGGCTGCCGATGCCCGTCGCTCGTGCCGGCGCCCGGCTCCGCCCCCGGCCGTCCGTGGCCCGGTGACGCGGCGGGCACGGGCCGGTGACGGACGGGCGGCAGGCTGGGCCGGCCCGCGCACCAGACTCCCGCCCCGGAGGCGCTCCCGTGACAACCCCTGACCCGGACCGCGGTGGGGTGGTGGTCGTCCGGGTCTGGTTCGAGGACCGGCCGGACGAGCTCGGCTTCCGCGCCCTGGTGACGAGCTGCGTCGACCTGGCCGGCGGCCGGCCGGAGAGCCGGGCGGTGACCTCGCCGGAGGCGGTCGTCGAGGTGGTGCGCAGCCGACTGGTGGACATGCTCGCCGGTCACCAACCGCGGTGACGCCCACCGCCCGACCCAGGGAAGGCACATGACCGAGAAGATCAACTGGAGCCTCCAGGTCCGCGTGGCCCACGGCCCGCAGATCGCGGCCACCGGCGTCGTCGACGTCGAGGCGTACGACAAGGTCTCGGTCGAGATCGCGGCCGGGGAGAGCCAGCAGGTGGACCTGGTGCCGGCCGGCACCGAGCGGGTCGGCATGGTGCTGATCGTGCCGGCCACGCCCAGCGCCGACCTGTCGTACGAGATCGACGGCACGGCGATCGCGCTCGACGGCGCGCATGCCTTCCTCGGCGCCGGGGCGGCGCGGCTGCTCGGCGCGGACCCGGCGAGCCTGACCTTCACCAACGACACGGCCGAACCGGCCCGGCTGGACATCCTGGTCGGCCGGGACGTCACCCCGTGAGGGCCGTCGCGATGTGACGCCGGGGTGACGGGGCGCGTTCTACCCTGCCGGGGCAGGCCCGCGCCGCAGGGGAGGTCCCGGATGACCGCCGACTTCGTCGACGCCCTCGTCGCCGACCAGCCGGCCGGGGCCGGTCCGGTGCTGCGGCTGCTCGGTGACGTCCGGGTCAGCCACGGCGCCCGCTGGTACGACGTGCCCGAGGGCAGCAAGCGGCTGCTGGTCTACGTCGCCTTGCACAGCCGCCGCCTGGATCGGGGCCACGCCGCCGCCACCCTCTGGCCGGACGCCCCGGACTCCCGCGCGGCCGGCAACCTGCGCTCGGCGCTGTGGCGGCTCAACCAGGCGCACGTCGGGCTGATCGGGGTGGACCGGCACCACCTGGCGTTCCGGCCCGGTGTGCTGGTCGACATCGACCTGGTCACCGCCTGGGCCGGCCGGCTGATCGCGGGCCGCCCGGCCGGCGCCGACCTGGCCGCGCTGCCCACCGGCGGCATCCTGTTCGACCTGCTTCCCGGCTGGTACGACGACTGGGTGCTCACCGAACGGGAGCGGGTCCGCCAGCGGGTGCTGCACGGCATGGAGGCGATGAGCCGGCACCTGGTGACCACGGGCCGCTGCGCGGAGGCCGTCGAGGTGGCGCTGACCGCCGCTGGGGCGGAGCCGCTACGGGAGAGCGCCCAGCGGGTGCTGCTGGAGGCCCACCTGGCCGAGGGGAACTGGGTGGAGGGCCGGCGCGGCCTGGACACCTACCGCCGGCTGTTGGCCCGCGAGCTGGGCATGGCACCCGACCCGCGCCTGGCCGAGCTGCTCGACGCCTACCCGCGGGCCCGGCCGGTGGCCACCGCCGACCGGCAGCGCGCCTCCTCGATCAACGCCATGAGCTGAGCCGATGGCCGCACCCCCAACTGCTCGGCCAGCAGCCGGACCACCAGGTCGGCGTGGCGCAGCGCGTCGCTGACGTTTCCGTTCGCCAGCATCGCGGTGAGCACCAGGCGGTGGCCGCTCTCCCGCAGCGCGTCCGCGGCGACCGCCTCCAGCGCCCAGCCCAGCCCGGCGGCCGGGTCACCGGCCCGGATAGCCGCCCCGGCGGCGTCCTCCAGGGCCCGCAGGGCCCGGTGCCGCAGCAGCTCCCGGTGCATGAGCACCCAGTCGTCGTACCAGCCGGGCAGCAGGTCGGGGCAGCCGTCGGCGGCGTGCCGGCGCAGGAACGCCGGGTCGACCGGGCCCCGGCCGGCGAGGGCACGGGCGTCCACCGCCACCCCGGCGGCCAGCGCGAGCGCGCCGGTGGAGTCGGTGAGCAGCCCGGGCGCGGCCTTGCGCAGCCGCCACAGCGCCGTCCGCAAGTCCGCCGACGCCCGCTCCTCCGGCTTGCCGGCCCACATCGACCAGGCGGTACGCGCCCGGTCCGACGCGCCGCGCACCGCCAGGAAGGCCACCAGCCGCTGCGCGGTCGCCGGCAGGGCGACCGCCTCGGCGTCCCGGTCGAGGGCGAAACCGCCGAGCAGGCGCAGCCGCCAGCCGGCCCGTTGCGGGGGTACGGCTGCCGCTGCTGTTCCGGTTGTGGTCCACACGTCGGGCTCCGCTCTGCTCGGTGTGGGCGGAGGGTTACCTCTCGAATACCGCAGCCGGCGGGTCCTCGGAACGGGCCTGTCGGTGGCCGGACATCCCGTTCGTCCGCGCGGCCCAGCGACCGGTCCCGATCGACGGCGGGGACCGGCCGAACGGCTGCCCCGGCAACATGCGGGCCGGGACCAAGGTGGGCAAAGTCGTTGGCGAACCGCACGGGGTCGCCTATGGTTGGCCGCATGTATCCGGCCGGGCAGCTGTCCGCGACCGCCGTCACCACGGCGGCGCCCGCTGCTGCCCACCGCCGGCGTCCCGACGCGGTGCCCGCCCGTCCGGCGGGCACCCGCTCCGTCGCGCCCATCCACGGCCTGCCGAGCCCGATCCCCACCGACCGTGGCCCACCCGGATCCCCGTTCATCCGCGTACGGCCACCCAGGGCGAAGCCACCGGCTTCGGCCCTTTTCTTTTTCCTGGAGGGGATCTGACATGGGCACCGACCTGCACGACGACCGGCTCACCCGGCTGCGCGCCACGTTGACCGAGGACTTCGCGGCGCAGACGGCCCGGCTGACCGAACTCACCGCGGATACCGGCGACCCCGGCGAGGCGCACACCCGGTCCGCGCTGATCGCGGCCACCCGGCAGAGCCTGGGGCAGATCGGCGACGCGCTGCGCCGGATGGCCGACGGCGGCTACGGCCGCTGCGACCGGTGCGCCGGGCCGATCCCGGTCGAGCGGCTGGAGGCGGTGCCCCACGCCCGCTTCTGCGTGCCCTGCCAGCAGAAGCACCGGTGACCCGGTGGGCGCCGGGCCGTCACCGCGCGGCCCGGCGCTCCGGCGGAGCCGTCCAGCAGGACCCGCTCGTACTCTCGGCCGACGCGGGCTGCGTAGCCTTGGCCGGTAGACCGTCGTGACCGTGGAGACCGCCGATGACCAGCCCGCGCACCGTCCGCACCGCCCGTCGCGCCGACGTGGCCGCCCTCGTCGACCTGGTCGAGTCGGCGTACCGGGGGGAGCGCAGCCGGGCCGGCTGGACCACCGAGGCCGACCTGCTCGCCGGGCAGCGCACCGACCCGGACATGGTGGCCGAGGCGGTGACGAGCCCGGGCGGAACGGTCCTGGTCGTCGAGGACGGCACGGGGCTCGTCGCCTGCTGCCAGCTGGAGCGCCGCGACGACCACGTCTACTTCGGGATGTTCGCGGTCGCCCCGGGGCGGCAGGGCGGCGGGCTGGGCCGGGAACTGCTGGCCGAGGCCGAGCGGTACGCGCGGGACGAGTGGCACACCGGCGAGATGCGGATGACCGTGATCACGCAGCGGGACGACCTGATCGCCTGGTACGAACGGCGCGGCTACGTCCGCACCGGCGAGCTGAGCCCGTTCCCGTACGGCGACGAGCGGTTCGGCCTGCCGCTGCGACCGGATCTCGCGTTCGAGACCCTGCGCAAGAAGCTGGGCTGAACCGCCGGGGGCGCCGGAATCAGGCGCGGGGCGGCGCGTCGGCGAGCTCGGCGATCACCTCGGCGTGGCAGCGTTCCGGCACGCACCAGCAGCCGAGCCGGCGCCCGCGCAGGTCGGGCAGCAGCGCGAGCAGGTCGGGCCGGCCGAGCAGGTACGCCCGGTACTTCTCGATCACCTCGTCGCGGGTGCCGTCCGGGCCGGGCCGGTACGGGCTGGACAGCGGGGACTGCGGCAGCCGCCAGCCGCCGCGCGACATGGCCCGCCCGACGTAGACCACGTCGGCGTACGCCGGATCGTCCCGGTGGCCCTTCAGGTTGACGACGGTGGTTGCCCCCATTGGCTCACTGCTCCTCGCGTTCGCGCCCGTGGCGTCAGTCTGGCGGTCCGCCGCCGGGCGCGGGCACCGGGCCGGTGGAGGCGCGGACGATCAGCGTGTGGCCGGTCGAGCGGCGTCGTGGCCGGGCCGACCTGGGCTTCAGCGCGAGGGTCAGCGCCATCCGCCCCATCTCGGTCATCGGCAGCCGGACGGTGGTCAGGCTCGGCGCCAGGTCGGCGGCGACGGACACGTCGTCGAAGCCGACCACCGACACGCGCTCCGGCACCGGGATGCGCCGCGACCGCAGGACGGAGAGCACGCCGATCGCCATCGCGTCGTTGAGCGCGATGATCGCCGTGGTCTCCGGGTGGTGGTGCAGGATCCGCTCGGTGGCCACCCGGCCGCCGTCGCGGGTGAAGTCGGAATGGACGACGGCCAGGTCGTCGGGGGAGTGCCCGTGTGCGGCGAGCGCGGCGGTCACCCCGGCGAGCCGGTCGGCCACTGTGGTCAGGCCCGGGGTGCCGGCGGCGACGGCGATCCGCCGGTGGCCGAGGGCCAGCAGGTGGGCGCCGATGGCCCGGCCGCCGGCCTCGTTGTCCGGCACCACCGCGTCGACGCCCAGGGCGTGCCGCCCGATGACGGCGACCCGTCCGCCGGCCCGCTGGAAGCCGGCGAGTTCGGCGCGCGCCTCGGCCTCCACGCGCGGGTCGTCGTAGCCGGACCCGGCGATGAGGATGATCCCGACCTGCTGGGCGATGAGGTGTTGAAGCTGGCGCAACTCGTTCTCCGGGTCGCGTCCGGAGTGGGCGATCTGGACCAGCAGGTTCTCCTCGGCGGCGACCTGGAGCACGCCGCTGGCGATCTCGGAGAAGTACGGGTCGTCGATCTGGTGGACGATCAGGCCGACGGTGGAGCTGGCGCCGCCGGCGAGGGTGCGGGCGTACGGGTTGGCGACGTAGCCGAGTTCCCGGGAGATCTGCCGGACGTGCCGGGCCACCTCCTCGCTGACGCCCTCGCGGCCGGCGAGGGCGCGGGAGGCGGTCGCCAGCGAGACGCCGGCGCGTTCCGCCACGTCGACGAGACGCAACCGTGGTCCGGGTCGGGGCATGGGTAACTCCTGGGAGGCATTGATCCGCGCCGCGCTCTTGCCTGTGGCGTCGGGCACAGCTTAGGGTACGAAAGCGCTTACGTAAGCGCTTTCGTACGAACGGCGCCGCCGTCGTCCGACCCGCCGCCCGGCGGGCCTCACCACGGCCGTGCGGCGCTCGGACGGAACTCCGTCCTGTCCCGACGTGCCTCTGACCCCACCTCCGGGCACCGCACCACGCCCGGTACGTAAGCGCTTTCGTCACCGCCACCACCGCACCGACGAAGGGAACACCTCCCATGAGAAGACCTCGACGCGTCGCCGTCGCCGCCACCGCCCTGCTGGCACTGGCGCTGACCGCGGCGGCGAGCCCGGCCCAGGCCGACCGGCCCGGACCGCACGACGTCCACCCCGCACTCTGGTCGCACCTGGTCGCCTTCTACGACTTCGACCACCCGGTGGTCGGCGACCCCGCGCTCGAACGGGACCTGGGCCGCTCCGGCACCGAGATCGAGCTGGTCAACGGCGCCGAGGCCATGCGGGTGCCCGACCAGGCGTACAAGGGCAGCGGCGACGCGCTGCAGACCCGGCAGGTCAACCCGCAGGCCGCCGGCAACGACGACTGGAAGGCCGGCACCTGGTCCTCCAGCGGCGTACGGACGCTGCGCGCGTTCAGCGGCGCCGAGGGCACGACGGTGATGGGCTGGTTCAAGCGCGAGATGGACGGCCCCGCGCTCAACTCCACCACCGCGAACCCGACCGACCGGTTCAACGCGATCGGCCTGGCCGGCGTGCTCACCGGCGACTCCGACGGGCACGGCGTGCGCGCCCTGTTGGAACTCATCGACGTCAAGGGCGAGCTTCGCCTGGTCGCCCTCGGCCGCCGCGTCGACGGCGGGGCATCGCAGACCTTCGCCGCGAACGAGGACTGGCGGACCCTGCTGCCGAAGGGGGAGTGGGTGCACCTGGCCGCCACCTACGACTTCACCAGCGGCACCATGGCGCTCTACCGCAACGGCGAGCCGGTCGACGGCTTCTACACCACCGCCGGCGACCCGTGGCAGCTCAACGGGCCCGGTCCGCACGTCACCAGCGCCACCGACCCGCGCGGCATCAAGATCGGCGGGAGCTTCCCGCAGAACAACCTGGAACGCAACCCGTGCGACTGCCGCATGGACGGCCTCATGTTCCTTGACAGCGTGATCCCGGCGGGCGACATCGCCAAGCAGTACCGCTACATGGCCCGCTGACCCGTTCCTCGGACCGTCCCACCGAGAAGGAGAACCCGCGTGTTCATTCGCGCTGGCAGCACCGGCAGGCTCCGCAGAGCCGCAGTCACCGCCGGGGTCACTGCCGCCACCCTCGTCATGTCCACCCTGATCGCCGCGCCCGCCCGCGCCGACGGCGCGGTCTACGACCCGATCCCCGAGTCGCAGATCCAGTCGCAGCTGGGGCTCGTGCTCCAGGAGTACGCCAGCTTCCCGCAGTCCACGCCGAACCCGACGCCGGTCGACGCGCGGCTCGTGCGCAAGGCCCGGATCAACACGATCAGCGAGCTGCCCGACGGCTCCGGCCGCCGGGCCGTGCCGGACCTCAACGGCAACCTCTACTTCGTGGAGAACGGCACCCCGCACGTCTACCTCGACGTGGCGGCCACCTTCGCGCCGCAGTTCTTCTCCGGTCGCGGCCTCGGCCAGGGCTTCGGGTACGTCGCCTTCCACCCGGAGTTCGGGAGCAACGGTCGCTTCTACACCATCCACACCGAGCAGGCCTCGCTGGCGACCCGGACGCCGGACTATGCCCAGCCGAACACGATCTACCAGGCCGTGATCACCGAGTGGACGGCCACCGACCCGGCCGCGGACAGGTTCTCCGGCACGCACCGCGAGGTGCTGCGGATCGGGTTCGGCGGCCAGATCCACGGCGTCCAGGAGATCAACTTCAACCCGACGGCGAAGCCGGGCGACCCCGACTACGGGATGCTCTACCTTGCCGTCGGCGACGGCGGCCAGGGCTACCGCAACGGCGACCCGCAGAACATGGGCATGCCGCACGGCAAGCTGCTGCGCATCGACCCGCGCGGCACCAACGCCCCCAACGGCCGGTACGGGATCCCGGCCGACAACCCGTTCGTCGGGCGGGACGGCGCGCTCGGTGAGATCTACGCGGTCGGCTTCCGCGACCCGCACCGGTTCAGCTGGGACCGGGCCACCGGCCGGATGTACCTGGGTCACATCGGCGAGCACGCCGTCGAGTCCATCTACGAGGTCCAGGCCGGGGACAACTTCGGCTGGAGCGAGCGCGAGGGTAACTGGGTCTTCGACAAGACCGCGACCAAGCCGTGCGACAAGCTCTACCCGCTGCCGGCCGACGACGCGAAGTACGGCTACACCTACCCGGTCGCCGCGTACGACCACGACCCGGCCCCGGGCTGGAACTGCACCTCCGATGTCGGCGTCGCGGTGGCGGGCGGCTTCGTGTACCGCGGACACACGGTGCCGGCCCTGATCGGCAAGTACGTCTTCGGTGACCTGGTCGACGGCCGGGTGCTCTACACCGAGGCGAACGAGATGCGCCGCGGCGAAGGACTCGCCCCGATCCACCGGTTCGCCCTGTACACCACCTCCGGCGACCTGGTACGCATGCAGGACCTGTCCAGCCCGGGCGCGCCCGGCGACCCGAACCGGGTCGACCTGCGCTTCGGCACCGACGCCGAGGGTGAGCTCTACATCCTGGCCAAGGCCAACGGGAAGATCTGGAAGGTGGTCGGCACGAAGAAGGTGGCGGAGGGCGACGTGGGCCACACCAAGGTCGTCCACACCGGCGGCGCGCAGAATTGGACGCCGGTGACCCCGTCGAAGTGGCAGTTCGACGGCGACGAGGTCATCCTCGCCGAGGCCGGCGTGAGCCGCCCCGGCCCGCGCCGGCCGTTCGAGTACGCCATCCTCAACAAGGGTCCGGCCTTCTCGTCGGTCCAGATTGACGCCCGGGTGCGCCTCGACACCCCCGTGGAGGTCACCAACCGGGACGTGATCATCGTCTTCGGCTGGCAGTCCGACACGCAGTACTACTACGCGCACCTGTCCACCGACAACACGATCTACCCGCACAACGGCATCTTCAAGGTCAACAACGCTGACCGGGAACGGATCGACCACCAGTGGAACGGGCGCTCCCGGGGTGCCAACCCGGCGATCACCGACGCCGACTGGCACAAGGTGCGGGTCGTGCACCTGCCCGCCACCGGTGAGATCGCGGTCTACGTCGACGGGCACAAGGATCCGCTGCTGACCGCGAAGGACACCACCTTCACCTCCGGTCGGGTCGGCTTCGGCTCGTTCGACAACATCGGCCGTACCCGCCTGTTCACCGTGACGGGTTCTCCGGCCTGACCCCAACCGCGGAGGGGACGGCGGCCCGGGTGCCGCCGTCCCCTCCGGCGTTTCTGGTCGTGGGCGTGGCCCGCAACAACCTGCATACTCAAGTTCTTAAATGTGGGAAAGCCCATTCCTGGGCTGAGGCCGAACAGTGGGTTTCGACGATGTTTCGATCTCTGGTCGACCAGACGCACGGAGAGGCGCCCGCTATGAGGAATGCAACCAGGAGGAGCGGGCTCGCGGCGGCAGCCACGGGTGCGCTGGCCGCCGCGGTGATGGTGGTGGTCGGGCTGCCGACAACGGCCGTCGCGGCGACGGTGTTCAGCGACAACTTCGAAGACGGCAACACCGACGGCTGGTTCAAAGTCCGGGGGCACCTGGACCGTCGTCGCCGACGGCACCCAGGCGGCCCGGCAATCGAACACGACCAGTGAGAACGCCCGCCTGTTCGGCGGCTCCACCAGTTGGACCGCCTACACGGCCTGGTCAAGCCGCTGAGCCTCGCCGCGAACGGCCACGCATCCCTGCTCGCCCGCTCCACCGGCTCGACCGTCTACTACCGGCTGTCCCTGCGGCCGGGTAACTCCGTGCAGCTGCAGGCCGTCATCGGCAGCACCGTCCGCGGCCTCGTCGACGGCTCGGTGATCGGGTCCGCCACCAGCACCGCGATCGGCGCCGGCCGGATCGGCCTGGAGACCGTCTACAGCAGCGCGTCGTGCGGCGACGTCACGGTCACCACGGGCGCGGGGCCGTCGCCTACCGCCAGCTCGACGGGAAGCCCGAGCGGCTCGCCGAGTCCGTCGCCAACCGGGAGCCCCGTCGGTCCCTCCGTCGGGTGGCGCGCTGTACGTGTCGCCGGGCGGCAGCGACAACGCGGCCGGGACGCAGTCGAACCCGACGACGCTCACCTCGGCGATCGCCCGCGTCACCACCGGCGGGACGATCTACCTGCGGGGTGGGACCTACAACCTCTCGCAGACGGTCACCATCGCGGCCGGCGCAACGGCACCTCCAGCGCCCGCAAGAAGCTGCCCGCGTACCCGGGTGAGACCCCGGTATTGAACTTCGCGGCCATGAGCGAGGACCCCGCGAACCGCGGCCTGGCCCTGAACGGCTCGTTCTGGCACGTGTACGGCATCGTCGTCGAGCATGCCGGCGACGACGAGATCTTCGTCGGCGGCAGCAACAACATCATCGAGCGCACCATGACCCGCTTCAACCGCGGCACCGGGCTGCAGCTGTCCCGGATCGCCTCCGACACCCCCGCGACCAGTGGCCGCCCAACAACCTGGTGTTGAGCGCAGAGCCGCACGACAACGCCGACTCCGACGGCGAGGACGCCGACGGTTTCGCCGCGAAGCTCACCGTGGGCAGCGGGAACATTTTCCGCTACGCGGTGTCGCACAACAACATCGACGACGGCTGGGACCTCTACACCAAGACGGACACCGGACCCATCGGCGTGGTGACCATCGAGGACTCCCTCGCCTACAACAATGGCACTCTCAGCAACGGCGGCCAGGCCGGCAACGGTGACCGTAACGGCTACAAGCTCGGCGGCGAGGACATCCCGGTCAACCACGTCGTCCGGCGCAGCATCGCCTACCGCAACGGCAAGCACGGGTTCACTTACAACAGCAACCCGGGCACGATGACGGTGTCGAACAACGTCAGCATCGACAACGCCGAACGCAACTTTAACTTCGATGGCGGCAGCTCGGTATTCCGGAACAACATCTCGTGCCGCAGCGGCAGCAGCACCAACGACCGGATCATCGGCGACGCCGACAGCT
Organism: Micromonospora sp. MH33; assembly: GCF_003013775.1. Taxonomy (NCBI): domain Bacteria; kingdom Bacillati; phylum Actinomycetota; class Actinomycetes; order Micromonosporales; family Micromonosporaceae; genus Micromonospora; species Micromonospora sp. MH33. The sequence goes on along the minus strand of NZ_MUYZ01000123.1, from coordinate 3,272 downwards.
CCAACCAGTTCTGGTCCGGCTCCAACGGATCCCGCTGCTCGTCCTACACCGGCGCCCTGGGCTGGTCCTTCGCCCTCCGACGGCCACCTCGCCGTGACCTTCGGCGGCAGTCCGGTAACGCCGTAACCGATCCGGCCGCCCGGGCGTCGCCCCTGGCGGGCACCTTCCCAACCTGGCGGACGGACAGCGCGGGGGCGGCGGCGAGCATGCCGTCGCCTCCGTCAGGATGTGGGGCATGGAGTTCTTCTGCTTCCACCGCGACCGGCACGGCTCCCTGGCACTGCGCGAGGAGCTGCTCGAGGCGCACTGGTCTTACATGGACCGGTACGCGGCGGAGATGATCGCCCGCGGCCCGACCTTCGCCGTCGACGGTGACACGCCCACCGGCAGCGTGCACATCCTCGACCTGCCCGACCCTGCCGCCGCGCGGGCGTTCGCCTTCGACGAGCCCAACTACCAGGCCGGCGCGTACCGGGACGTGCTCCTGCGCCGGTGGCGCAACACGCTGGGCCGCACCATGTGGGACTTCCCCGGCGGCCGGACCGACGGCAACCGCTACCTGGTGCTCGGCCTCGGCGCGGGGCAGGTCCCCGACCTCGACGTGCCGCCGGACCGGCCCGGCCTGATCGCGTACGGGCCGCTGCTCTCCGACGACGGCACCACGTGGCTGGGCACGGCGGCGCTGGTCAGGGCTGCGGACCCGGACGAGGCGCGCGCCGTCCTGAACCCGGACCGGTACGCCGAGATCGAGGTGCACGACTGGGCGTTCGGCGGGCGGCCGTCCTGAGCTGATCGGGGCGATCGTCACCGCGGCGGCGGACGCACGACGTCCTACCGGCTACGATCACGGCTCACATCCGCACAACGGCACCAAGCCCACGATGCGTGGAGGCTACCGAATGCCTCCGCAGCGATTCAGCCGCTCCTTCTGCGACCTTGACGAGATTCTATAAAGTCCTGTGCGGATGCGAGACCTCGGAGGAGGGCGTCGGTGAGATTGGTTGCGGGCGTTGCAGTGCTGGCTTGCCTGGCGGCATGCCAGTCAACTCCCAAGCAGGCAACCTCCGACGGGTCCGATCCGATCGTCACTACCAAGGCGTCACAGCCGTCGATCGCATTGCCGGCCGAGACCTTCGACCTGTCCTGGCGTCAGCTCGATCATTACATCAGCCAGGATGGGCGATTTGAAGCCAAGCATGTCAACGAATGGATAGTGGTCACCCGGGACGGCGAGGAGTTCGGTCGGTTTGGTACTGCTGTCGAGCGCAACCTCGGTGCGGACTTCTCGCCGGACGGGCATTACCTCGCCGTAGCGGATCCGGATACGGTGATCATTTATGATCTGACGACCAAGCAGCCGAAGGCTTTGTTCACTCCGCCCTTGGAGAGCATCCGTTTCTCGGCGGACAGCGCCTACCTGGTCGGCCGGGAGGACTACCAGAAGGTGCGCAACGGACGTCTTGTGGTCATTGACCCAGCGACTGGGAAATGGATCAGCTCACCGGTCCCGCCGGAGATAGAGGTGTCCAACGATCCGGGCTCCTATTGGTACTCGGAATCATTCGCCGTCTTTGATCACGGAAAGCAGGTCGTGGCCGCGGGCAGCGACGGCTTCCTGCACTGGGCGGTGGAGAGCCAGAAACTCACCTGGGTGCCGTGCGGCTGCGGAGCTGACACGGGCGCGGTAAACCGGGCCGGAAGCCTGGTGGCCCTGGTGATTCCGGACAACAAGCTGTCGCTGTGGGACGTGGCTGGCCGACGCGAGCAGCGGGCCTGGACGCTGCCTGAGCGACCCCCGCTGAACGGGGACTATCAACTGCGGTATTTCGGTGTGGAGCCGCACTTCACGGAGGACGGGAAATGGCTGCTGCTCGACGGAGGCGAGGGCGGGCAGGTCTGGTCGATACCCGACGGCGTCCGCGTAAAGATCCTGCCACGCGGCAAGAAATAAGCCCACAGCGGCGGCTGCTGCAGTCGATCAGCAAAGGTTGGTGGTTCGTGGTCGGCGGCACCGTCACGGCTGTCATCGCTGCCGCGACGGGCATCTATGTGCCGAAGATGCTCGACCCGCAGGACGAGCGGCCGGTCGCGGTCAACCTCGTGAGCAACCCGGCCACCGTGCCGGCCTGGGGAAACGACGTGTTCTCGGTTGTCATGCCCGCGGATGCACGTCCGGCCACACATCCTCCAACCGACTGCCCTGCGATAGTGGATTGGGCGCACGGCAACGGCGGGGTGGATCAGGAGGTCACCCGGGTACGGCTGGTGGTGCAGGGCGCATCCGACAAGGGTGTGCTCATCGAGGGAATGCGCGCACGGGTCATCAGGCGTTCGGCGAATCCCGCCCCGGGCGGCACCTCGCTGACCTGCGGCGGCGGACAGGGCACTGTCACGCCCCGACAGGTCACCATGGACCTGGATGACGCGGAACCCTCAGCCGAGTACGCCACCAAGGTGGACGGCCGGCTGCCGCTCTTCGGGTTCACCCTCGAAAAGGGAGAGACAGAGGTCTTCGAGCTGTCCGCCACCACAAAGGGCACGGTGGAGTGGGTCATCAAGCTGGACCTCGTCGTTGGCGGCGAGTCGCAGAACGTCGAAGTAACCAACCATGGCCGATCATTCCGGACGACCGGCTTCATCAGCACGCATGGTTATCGGGTCATGGCCGGGACCGACCATTGGGTGGAGTGCGCCGGAACTCCACCGACCTGCGGCACCAGAGCGGTTTCGCCCGCTGACTTCCGCTACTCCTGACCGGTTCTGTCCAGGAGCAGGCGCGCACCGTAACGCGCGGCCGCTGTCCTACGAGGAGCGCCGTGCTATCCGCGCGTCAGCTGCCGGGACAGCGCTTCGCCGGCCGCGGCCAGCCAGGTCGTCGGGTCGTTCAGGGCCACGTCGACCGAGCCGGCGAGTCCCACCAGCGACATCGCCGCCGACACCGACCCGGGAACGGTCCCGGAGATCTGGCCGGCGACCACCCCGACGGGAACGGCGGCGGCGCCCGCGGCATCCAGCAGCGAACCGACCACCTTGCCGGTCAGTGAGGTCTCGTCGAACCGCCCCTCGCCGGTGAGCACCACGTCCGCGCCGACGAGCGCCTCCGCGAGCCCGACCAGTTCGGCGATGGTCGTCGCGCCCGGCACGATCCGGGCTCCCCACAGGGCGGCGAGACCGTAGGCGGCGCCGCCGGCCGCGCCAGCGCCCGGCTCGTCCGGCTGGCCGCCGGCCAGCTCGGCGAGGCGGCGCAGCGCCCCGTCCAGCAGCGTCACGTC
>NZ_MUYZ01000122.1:0-17839 GCF_003013775.1 Micromonospora sp. MH33 | reverse complement strand
CCGGAGACCTCAGCCTTTATCGATCACCGCCACGCCGGCACCTCACCACCCGCCGACCCCTTACCAAACACGGCCTAGACAGCCCCTCCCCAGGCTGATCTTTGCCCGCCACAGTGGTGCCCAGTCAGGGAACGTTCGCAGGCTCGGCTGGGTGCCGTGGATGGCGGCTGGAGTTGGAAGCAGCGATTACGAAGCAGGGCCCACAGCGGGTTGACGCGGCGACGGGCAAGGGCGATCAACGCCTGCTGGTGCTTGCCTCCGTACTGGTCGTCCTCGTGTCCAGGCCCGTAGCGGAGGACCGGCCCGTCGTCGTACGCCCCAATCTGCCGAACGGGCCAACCATCCTCACCGACCTCGAAGTACCAGGTGGTACCCAACCTGGACTCACCTGCAAAGGCCAGAGCAGTCCGGGACGCCGTATCGTCAGCTCAGCGGATTCCCACGAAGAAGCGAGTCTGGTCGCTGCGGTGCAACGCGTGGTAGGCCTCAAAACGGGTGCCGTCCGGCAGCCAGGCCACGGACTCGATGCCGAGCAGCGGCGTTGAGGTCGTGATCTCGAGCAGGGCGGCGTCCTCGGGCTCGGGGAAGACGGCTTCGATCCAACGGTCGGCCCCGACCGGTTCCAATCCGTACCGGCGGCGCAGTACGTCGTACAGCGACTGGTTCTCGAGCACCGCGCGTTCCAGGCCGGGCACCAGCCGGGCCGGCAGGGCCGTGTCGACGAGCAGCCAGGGCTGGCCGTCGACGCGTCGGAGTCGGCGCATCCGTACGACCGGCTCGCCCACCCGAATCTGCAGGAGTTCGGCCTCGCGCTGGTCCGCCGGGCCCAGGGCCTGACTGATCGTGTGCGTGGTGACCCGGCGTCCCGACTCGCGCAGGTCGTCGGCGGAGCCGGACACGGAGCCGACGAAGCGCAGCTCGGTCTTGCGGGGCGCGACGAAGGCGCCCCGTCCCTTGACCTTGTAGATCATCCGTTGCTGGACGAGCTCGCGCAGCGCCTCCCGCACGACCGTGCGGGAGACGCCGTAGAGGTCGGTCAGCTCCGCCTCGGACGGCAACGGCTGGTCCGGGGCGATGTCGCCGGCCTCGATCTGGCGGCGCAGCTCCCGCATCAGCTGCATCCACAGCGGCTCGCTCCCGTCCCGGGTGAGCCGCCGGTAGGTCATCGTCATGGACTTCCTTCCCCGTCGATCGAGTACAGCATGCCACGGCACAACGAGCCCTGTCATGACAGGCATCGCGGCCGGATGGCCGCCCGAGCGCCGGAAGGACACCGAGACGTAACCGCCGTCACTGTGACTTGGAACACGTTTGTCATCCAGCCCTAGCGAACCTGTCACTACAGGTCTGTAATGACTGCACCTCACCGCAGCCCCCCGGCGCGGTCGGCTGACTGAGCACGTCCACTCCCGCTCCGGCGGGTTTTCGCTCTCCCTGGAGGCCCCCACCATGCGTACCCATCCCTCATCCCGACGACGGCGCAGCGCGGTCGTGGCCGCGCTGGTCGCGGCCGTCGCGGTCACCGCGACCGGCTGCGGCTCCGGCGCGAGCGGCGGCAAGGCCAAGAGCGGCGACAAGCCGTTCATCGCGCTGAGCAACGGCTTCATCGGCAACGGTTGGCGGCAGACGATGATCGCCAAGTTCGAGGCCGCCGCCACCAAGGCGCAGAGCGACGGTCTGATCAGCAAATTCAAGGTCGTCAACGCCCCGGGCGAGAACTCGGCTACCGAGCAGGTCGCCCAGATCAAGAGCCTGCTGCTGCAGAAGCCGGACGCCCTGCTCATCGACCCGGCCTCGCCGACCGCTCTCAAGCCGGTCATTCAGCAGGCCTGCGACGCCGGCATCAAGGTCGTGGTCTTCGACTCGGCGATCGACGCGCCCTGCGCCCACGTGCTGCTCAACAGCTTCAAGGACTGGGCGACGGCCGCGGCCGAGCCGCTGGTCAACGGCATCGGCGGCAAGGGCAACGTGATCGTCAGCCGGGGTGTCGTCGGCTCCCAGCCCGAGGCGGAGATGTACCAGACCACGCAGGACATCCTGGCCAAGAACCCGGACGTCAAGGTCGCCGCGACCGTCAACGGGATGTGCGACGGCGCCAAGGCGCAGAAGGCCGTGCTCGGCGTGCTGTCGAGCGTGCCGAAGGTCGACGGGGTCATCGGCTGCGGTGACGGTTACGGCGTCGCCCAGGCCTTCAGCACGGCCAACAAGCCGGTGCCGGCGGTCACCTTCGAGACCAACGGCCGCGCGCTGAAGTACTGGCAGGACAGCAAGCTCGACAACGGCTCGGTCGCGGTCATGTCCGACCCCGGCCAGTCGGTCGCCGCGCTGTGGGAGGCGATCGACCTGCTCGACGGTAAGGACGTCCCGAAGGAGATGACCTTCCCGATCGTGCTGGTGGAGCAGAAGGACGTCGCCGCGTGGGCCGGCGTCCTGAAGCCCGACGAGTACGCCGCCTGGCCGTGGACCCAGGAGCTCTTCCGCAAGCAGGTCGAGGCCGTCAAGAGCGGTGGCGCCCCGGTGCAGCCGCCGATCCCGACGGCCGCCGGCTGACCGGACAGCAACTCAAGGAGCGCATCATGCACGTCGACAACCTGCCGGTGGGGTCGCTCGCGGCCCCGCCGCAGGGCGACCGGAAGCCGTCCCCGGCGCCACCGGTCGTCACCGCGCGGCGGGTGACCAGGACGTACGGGCGCACTCGGGCCCTCACCGGCGTGGACCTCGACGTCCGCGCCGGTGAGGTGCTCGGCCTCGTCGGTCACAACGGCGCCGGCAAGAGCACGCTGATGCGCGTCCTCGCCGGCCTCGAAGCGTGCGACGAGGGCACCGTCATCGTGGGCGGGCGGGAGGCACCGCGTCACGTCGCGCCGGGCGCCGACCCGTTCCGTGCCGTCCGGATGGCCTACCAGGAAACGTCGCTCTGCCCGGACCTCACCGTCGCGGAGAACATCTGGGTCTCCTCCCGGCACTGCCTGCCCCGCCTGCGCTGGCGGCAAGCGGCCAGCACGGCGGTGGCCCGCCGGCTGGACGAGATGTTCCCGGGACACGGGGTGGCTCCGCGGGACCGGGTCGAGGACCTGTCGCTGGCCCAGCGGCAGATGGTGGAGATCGCCCGGGCGAGCCTGGTCGACCGGCTCGACCTGCTGATCCTGGACGAGCCGACCGAGTCGCTCGGCCCGGACGCCGCGCGCTCGCTCTACGCGTACGTCCGCCGGGTCACCGCCCAGGGCACCGCAGTCCTGCTCATCTCGCACCGGATCCGTGAGGTGCTCTCGGTGGCCGACCGGGTCGCGGTGATGCGCGACGGCGCGGTCGTCGCGGAGCGGCCGGCGGCCGGCCTCGGCGAGCGGGACGTGCTCGCCCTGATGGGAGCCGAGGTGGTCGAACCCACCGCCGCGCCCGCGTCCGCCCGCGCGGCCGGCGAGCGGCCGGTCGTCGCCGAGCTGCGCGACGCCACCGGCCAGGGCCTGCACGACGTGTCGATCACGGTCGGCCGGGGCGAGGTCGTCGGGCTGGCCGGGCTGGCCGGCCAGGGCCAGCAGCAGGTGCTCGAACGGCTGTGGCGGCCGGTCCGGCGGGACACCACGGTCCAGGGCACCCGCGCCTACGTGCCCGGTGACCGGCAGCGCTCCGGCGTGCTGCCGCTGTGGTCCGTGGCGGAGAACCTCATCGTCACCGCCATGCGCGGCCTGGCCCGGTTCGGCGTACGCCGCTCCGACGCGGAGGAGGCCGCGGTCCGCGAGTGGGTGGACCGGCTGGCCATCCGCGGTGGCGCGGACGCGGGCATGACCGAGCTCAGCGGCGGCAACCAGCAGAAGGTCATCGTGGCGCGGGCATTCGCCTCCACGGCCGACCTGGTCCTGCTCGACGACCCGTTCCGCGGGGTCGACGTGCACACCAAGACCGACCTCTACGCGCTCATCCGGCAGGAGGCGGCGGGCGGCCGCAGCGTGGTCTGGTACTCGAGCGAGAACGCTGAGATGGCGCACTGCGACCGGGTCTACGTGCTGCGGGCCGGCCGGGTCGTCGCCGAACTGACCGGCGCGGAGATCTCCGAGGAACGGATCATCGCCGTCTCCTTCGCCGAATCCGAGTCGACAGGAGCACAGCGATGACGAACCTCGTCGCGACGGCGATGCCGTCCCGGGCCCTGCTGCGTCGCACGGGACCCGCCATGGTCAGCGCGGTCGCCATGGTGGCCATGGTCGCGGTCTGCGCGTCGTTGCAGTCCGACGTGCTGACCGTGCCGGGGCTCGCGTTGATCCTCTCGGCCACCGTGCCGCTGGTCATCGCGGCCCAGGCCCAGATGGTGCTGATGGCCGTGGGCGACATCGACCTCGGCATCGGCAACTTTGTCGGCCTGGTCACCGTCATCACCGCCACGAAGCTGGTCTCCTCCCCCGGCACCGGCACGCTGCTGCTGCTTGGTCTCGTGGCGGCGTACGCGGTGCTCGGCGCGCTGATCCACCTGCGCCGGGTGCCGTCGCTGATCGCCACCCTCGGCGCCTCGTTCGTGTGGCTGGGTCTGGGACTTTTCGTCCTGCCCACCCCGGGCGGCAGCACCCCGCAGTGGCTGGCGACGTTCGGCTCCTGGCAGCCGGGCGGCTTCCCCGCCCCGCTGCTGCCGATCCTCGTCGTCGCGGCGCTGGTCTGGCTGCTGTCGGCCCGCAGCTCCGTCGGGGTGCGGGTTCGCGCGCTGGGCAGCAACCCGGTCGCGCTGCAACGGGCCGGCCTGCGACCGCTGGCCGCGCGGGTGATCGCGTACGCCGTGGCCGGGGCGCTCGGCGTGCTCTCCGGCCTCGTGCTCGCCTCGCAGACCGGCGGCGGCGACGTCTCGTCCGCCACCAGCTACACGCTGATCACGGTCGCCGCGGTGATCCTCGGCGGGGGATCGTTCGCCGGCGGCACCGCCGTCCCGTGGGGCGTCGCCATCGGCGGCATCACCCTCGGCCTGGTCAGTGTCGTCCTCAGCCTGCTCGACGTGCCGTCGAACATGCAGTCGGCCGTACAGGGCGTGATCGTGCTGGCCGTACTCGCCGGCCGCGTCGTGGTCGGAAAGGTGTTCCGATGACCGTCCGTACACTCGCCCGCCCGTGGATCTGGGGCTTCGTCGCCGCCGCGCTGGTCTGGGCCACCATCCTGGCCATCTCCAGCCAGGGCGGCGGGCAGACCGTCTCCCTCGCGCTGTCCCTGGCCCCGTACCTGGTCATCGTCGGCCTGGGCCAGATGCTGGTGATCACCGCTGGGCCGGGCAACATCGACGTGTCGGTGGCGCCGGTCATCTCCCTGGCCGGGTTCGTCGCGGTGCAGGTGACCGCGACGACCGGATCGGTGCCGGTCGGCATCCTGGCCGGCATCGGGGCCGGGCTGGCCGTGGCCTTGGTCAGCGTGGTGGCGATCCTCGGGCTGTCCGTCCCGCCGATCATCGCCACCCTGGCCGCCGGGCTGATCGCCTCGTCGCTGACCCTGTCGCTCGCCGACGGCTTCACCGCGGTGCCCGACGACGGGCTGCGCCGGCTGCTCAACCTGCGGCCGGCCGGCGTACCCGTGCTCGCCGTCGCGGTGGCCGCGCTCACCGCGCTGGTCGTGGCCCTGCTCCGCCGCACCACCTATGGTCGCTCGCTGCTCGCGGTCGGGCAGAGCCGGCCGGCCGCGGAACGGGCGGGCGTCCCGGTCAGCCGGATCACCGCCACCACCTACCTGGCCAGTGGCGCCCTGGCCGGACTGGCCGGCGCGCTGCTCGCCGCCTACATCGCGCCGTCGCCCGACCTGGGCACGCGCTACCTGCTCGACTCGGTCGCCGTCGTCGTCATCGGCGGCACGCTCATCTCGGGCGGTCGGGCCGTGCCGGTCGGCATCTGGGGCAGTGCGCTCTTCTTCATCCTGCTCGACGGCCTCGTCAACCTCGTGGGCTGGAGCACCGCCGCGCAGAACCTGCTCAAGGGCGGCCTGGTGCTGTTCGTCCTTTTCCTCGCCGGCGGCGGAACGCTGCGCAACGCCGGCGCGACCATTCGACCCCGTCGACGGCTGCGACCCGCGGCCGCGACCACCGCTGGAACTGACACAGGAGAGAACACCAATGCCTGACACCGACGGTCTGCTCGACGCCCGCGATTTCGGCGGGGCCGCCGCCACCGCCGCCGGCTTCCACGTCAAGGGAGCCCACGCCCAGGACTGGGGCCTGCAGAATCGGCTGTCCCGGATCTTCCGACCCGACAACGGCCGTACGGTGATGCTGGCCTTCGACCACGGCTACTTCCTCGGGCCGATGGCCGGCCTGGAGCGGATCGACACCAACATCGCCCCGCTCGTGCCGGACGCCGACGCGATCATGATGACCCGCGGCGCGCTGCGCACCAGCATCCCGGCGCACAGCAGCGCGGGGATCGTGCTGCGGGCCAGCGGCGGCCCGAGCGTGCTGAAGGACCTCTCGGACGAGCACATCGCCCTGGACATCGAGGACGCGGTCCGGCTCAACGCCGCGGCGCTGGCGATCCAGGTGTTCATCGGCGGCGAGCACGAGTCCCGGTCGGTGGCGAACCTCGCCGCCCTGGTCGACGCCGGACAGCGGCACGGCGTCGCCGTGCTCGGTGTGACCGCCGTGGGCAAGGACATGGTCCGAGACGCGCGCTACTTCCGCCTCGCCACCCGGATCAGCGCGGAAATGGGCGCCCACATCGTCAAGACGTACTACGTCAACGAAGGCTTCGAGACGGTGACCGCCAGCTGCCCGGTGCCGATCATCGTGGCCGGCGGCAAGAAGCTGCCCGAACTCGACGCGCTGACCATGGCGTACCGGGCGATGCAGGAGGGCGCCGCTGGCGTCGACATGGGCCGAAACATCTTCCAGAGCGAGTACCCGGCCGCGATGCTGGCCGCGGTCCGCGCCGTGGTGCACGACGACGCCAAGCCCGAGGACGCCTACGAGCTGTTCCGGGAGCGGTCGGCCGGTTCCGCGTCCTGATCATCGCCAGGGGTGCGGGTCGCCCACACGGCCCGCACCCCCGCATCTCCGGGAGCTCCTCATGTCACACCCACAGACCGGCGCCGGTGACCTCGTCGACCTCGTGATCATCGGTGCCGGCATCAACGGCCTCGCCATCGCCCGAGACGCCGCCGGCCGGGGCCTGAGCGTCGTCGTGGTCGACCGCGGGGACGTCGGCGCCGGCACCACCGCCACCTCCAGCCGGCTGATCCACGGCGGCCTGAAGTACCTCGAGCGCTACGACTTCACCCTGGTGCACGAGTCGATCCGGGAGCGGCACCTGCTGTTCCGCACCGCGCCGCACCTGGTGCACGACTACCCGATGCTGATCCCGTTCTACGCTGGGGACAGCCGGCCAGGACCGCTGATCCGCCTCGGCCTGGCCGCGTTCGACGTCCTGGCCGCGGGCCGCGGGCGCGGACGCAGCCGGGGCCTGTCCGCCCGGGCGATCGCCCGGCGCTGGCCCCACCTCTCCCGCAGTGGCCTGCGCGGCGGGGTGCTCTTCAACGACGCCCAGGTGCCGTGGGCCGAGCGGCTCTGCGTCGAGCTGCTGATCGACGCCGAGCGGCTGGGCGCACGGGTGCTGACCTACACGACGGTGACCGGTCTGCTCGTGACGGACGGACGGGTGCACGGGGTCCGGACCCGGGACGACCAGTCGGGGCGGGAAGGGGAGATCCGGGGTCGCCTCACGATCAACGCGGCCGGGCCGTGGATCGACCGGATCCTCGACGGCCAGGTCGAGAGCGGGCGCCTCAACGGCGGCACCAAGGGCAGCCACATCATCATCGACCCGTTCCCGGGCGCCCCGGACACCTGCATCTTTTTCGAGGCCGCCGCCGACCAGCGACCGATCTTCATCTTCCCGTGGGAGGGCCGGTACGTCCTCGGCAGCACCGACCTCACCTACGAGGGGGACCTGGACGAGGTCGTCGCCAGCGACGCCGAGATCGACTATCTGCTCAGCGAGGCCAACCGGTTGTTCCCCCAGGCCGGCCTCACCCCGGACGACGTGCTGTACAGCGTCGCCGGAATCCGTCCGCTGCCCTACACGGCCGGCGTGGCGGACAACGCCAAGATCAGTCGTGGGCACACGGTGCTCAACCACGCACCCGCGTACGAGGGGCTGCTCACGATCATCGGCGGCAAGCTGACCACCCACCGCGCGCTCGCCGAGGACGCCACCGACGAGGCGCTGAAGGTGCTCGGCCGGCCGCGGCAACGATGCACCACCCGTACCCGGCCGCTGCCCGGCGCCGACACCCCGGACTGGTACGCCTTCCGCGCGGACTTCCCGCGCTCGGCGGTCCCGTTCACCCCGGCGCAGTCCGCCCGGCTACTGGACATCTACGGCGTCCGCGCCCGCCGGGTGCTCGAACTCGCCCTATCCGACCCGGCACTGGCCGAAGTCGTGGACGAGCGGACCGGGGCCGTCGCCGCCGAGGTGGTCATGGCCTTCCGCGAGGAGCGGGCCGTGACCTTGGCCGACGTGCTGCTGCGCCGTACGCTGGTCGGCCTCGGCCCGGACATGGCGGTGTCGACGGCCGTGACCTGCGCGGACGTCGCCGTACGGCAGCTCGGCTGGGACACCGAACGGGCCGACGCCGAGGTGGCCGCCTACCGGGCGGAGCTGCGGCGCTTCCGCCCGCGCGGCCTGAACCTCGCCCCGGCGACCGGAACGAACGACAGGAGGACGTCGTGACGATTCCGCACACTTGCTACCTCGGGGTCGACGTCGGCCTCACCGCCACCAAGGTGGCCGCCTTCGACGTCGTGGGCAATGAGCTGGCCGTCGTGCATGCGCGCACTCCGCGTACCAGCGTCACCGCCCACCGCCACGACGTCGACATGACCGTGCTGGCGGACACGGTGCTGTCGCTGCTGGCGGAGGTCGGCGGCAAGCTGGCCGCCGAGGGGTACGCCCCGGCGGGCATCGGCGTAGCCGCACACGGCAACGGCATCTACCCGGTCGACGGGTCCCTGCGCCCGCTCGGGCCGGCCATCGCCTCGTCGGACAGCCGGGCACAGCACATCGTCCAGGCGATCCCGCCCGACGGGGCCCGGCGGCTGGCCCGGGAGACGGGCTCGATCCCGTGGGCCGCCCAGCCCGCCGTCCTGCTGCGCTGGCTGCGGGACGCCGAGCCGGCGACGTACGCCGCCACCCGCTGGGTGCTGTCTTGCAAAGACTGGGTCACCGCGCAGCTCACTGGTGTGGCCAGCGCGGACTACAGCGACGCCAGCGCGTTCGGCCTGGTCGGGCTCGACACCCGTGCGTACACGCCGACGGCGCTCGAACTGGTCGGGCTACCCGCCTCCGACCTGGATCGGTTCCCGCCGCTGCGCAGGTCCGACGAGGTGGTCGGCGGACTGAGCGTCGCAACCGCGGCCCGCACGGGGCTGCCCGAAGGTCTGCCGGTCATCGCCGGATGCATGGACTGCGTGGCCGCCACACTCGGCGCCGGGGGACGGGAGCTCGGGGACGGGACGATCATCGTCGGCACCTGGGCGATCAACGGGGTGGTGGTGCCCGCGCGCACGCCCGCCCCGGAGGTCACACTCAGCGCGTTCATGCCCGATCCGGCCACAATGCTGGCCATGGAGGTGGCCCCCACGTCGGCAGCCAACCTCGAGTGGCTCGCCTGCGCCGGGGTGCCCCACCAGCAGACCGGGGGCGTCGCCGCGCCGGAGCTGCTGCAGGAGGCCGCTTCGGTACCGCCCGGCGCCGACGGCCTGCTGTTCCTGCCCTTCGTCAACGGCTCACCCGAGCACCCATCGGCGTCCGGCACCTTCCTCGGCATTTCCAGCAACCACCGCCGCGGCCACCTCACCCGGGCGGTCATCGAAGGCGTCGCCCAGTACCACCGGGTGCAGCTCGACCGGGTGCTGGCCAGCGGCGCGGACGTCGGTGACCGGCCCTGGCGACTGGCCGGTGGCGGCGCGCGGTCGACAGTGTGGGCGCAGATCTTCGCCGACGTGCTCGGCCGCCCGGTCCGGCGGCAGCTCACCAGCGAACTCGGCGCCCGGGGCGTCGCTTCCCTGCTGCCCGGCGCTCTCGGCCACGACGTGCCGCCCTGGACCGTCAACGACGAGAACGACCTTTGCGTGCATCCGGGGCCCGACCGCGTTGCCTATCGGCAGCACGCCCAAGTGTTCGACCGCTGTCTCGCTGGGATGTCCTCGGTGTGGTCGGAGGTCGAGCGCTACCGCAACTCTGGTAGGCGCGTCTGACTTTGGGGTCTGGTGACATCCGGGAGACTGGAGGACCGTTCTCCCGGAATGTGACAAAGATGAGCACCAGCACCGCGGGCGGCTGCTCATCGCCTGGCAGGCCGTTGACCTCCGTCAGCGAGGGCAGACCGTGCTCGCCACCACCGTGGGGGCCCGCTGCGTCGGCCCCAATGACGGCAACCCGACCGGTGTCGATATACGGACATCTCCGCAGTGGGGTTCCTGTCACGCTCTGGACCATCGCCCGCCGGCGCTGTCGACAGACAGCGCCGGCGGTTGTGCGATCCCGTCGCGAACAGGAGTCCCATCCATGCTGAGATCAAGACGACGAACGCGGGTACTCGCCGCCGTTCTGGTGGGTGCGGTACTGACCGTCGCCGCTGCCCATCCCGCGGTGGCGCGCCCCGCGCTCGCGTCGACCACGGCGGGTGCGGTGTCGACCGCTTCGGCGTGGCACGTCGAGGACCTCGGCGCTCCGGTTCCAAACCTGGGATACGCCAGGGTGGTCGGGGCGGTCAGCCTCCAAGACGGCCCGGCGAGCGACCCCCGACCGTACATGTTCAACGTGATCAATGATGCCCTGTGGGTGATGTCGCCGGTCGCGGGCAGTTGGAGGTGGACCGCGCGCGGCGCACCCCCGGTGAGCCGGATCAGGGGCTCGGTCGGTGTCATCAAATTCCTGGGCCAGTCCACGTCCATCGAGCGTGCCTACGTCTTCGTCTACACCGACGATGGTCACCTGTGGGGTAACTGGTGGGACGGCAGCCGCTGGGCCTGGACCGACATCGGCACGCCCGGCGGCACCACGGTCAGCGCGCCGGTCGGCGCGGTCGCCGTACAGACCGCTCCCGGCAGTCAGGCGGTCCCGTACATCTACGTGATCGGCGCCGACGGGCATCTCTGGTGGAGCCGGAAGAACAACACCGGACAATGGACCTGGACGGATCAGGGTGTCCCGGCGGGGGTGACCCTGCACCGCCTCGCCGACCCGGTCGGTGCGGTCAACCTGCGGCTGTCGCCTACCCAACCCGACCTGCCCCAGGTGTTCGTGCTGGACGTGCAGGGTAATCTCTGGCGCCACGGCTTCGACGGCTTGACCTGGCGCTGGTATGGCCACGGTTCACCGCAGCCCAGCTACAACGCTCACGGTGTGGGTCTGGTCGCTGTCCAGAACGGCCCCAACGCCGCATCCCGGCCCGAGGCATTCATCGGCGTCAACGGCCAGGTGCTGGAACTCACCTGGTACAACGACGCATGGACGTGGTCCACCCATTCCAGCTCGGGCACCACCTATGTCCGGCACGCCGGCACAATCGCCGTGCAGGACGGCTGGGACACCCAGCAGCGACCCTACGTCTTCTCCTGCGACCTGGAAGGCGGCCCGCTGCGCACCAACTGGTGGACCGGGGCGCAATGGGTGTGGTCGGTGCAAGCCGGCACCGACGCCGCCGGACTCGACCCCAGCTGCGGGGATGCCGTGGCCCTGCCGGACAGATTCACCGGCACCCGGTACCCCTACGTCTTCTACTGGTCCCGGCAGCAGCCAATGCGACTCATGCTCACTTGGTGGGGCTGACCGGCACTGCGCGCCGGAACGGTCCCGAGGCAGCCGGGCGTGTCCGGTACGTCATCGCCTCGGTCGCCGATGACCGCTGCGCCGATGCTGGTCAGGTACCGAACGACATGCCGGCTCAGGGGTGCCCCTGGGCCGGCATGGGGGCTGACCCGCAGCCGAAATCCGCGTCGCAGGTCGATGGCGCGGCGCACTCGTCGTACTGCGACACCAGTGGCTGATCCCCCAACTGGCGAGGACCATCGGGATGAGCGACGAGGACCTCGCCGGCTGGATCGGCACCCTCGACCCGGCCCGAGGTGCGGATCCAGCAGGCGTACCGCTCACGGTCTTCGACCTGCACCTACGCCACCGGGGACACCTGCTCAACGGCCCGAACCCGGCCTTCCCGGACGCGCAATTCATCCTTGATGCGCTCAAACAGCTCGAGTGCGCACCGCTGCGTACGCCGCGATCTGCCACCGCGCGGCATCGCGGTCGTCCTCCACGTCGGAGAACTCGTTGCGGCGCGCTCGGGCCCGGCGCTCGTGGTCAGTACGTCCTGCTGCCGCCCAGTCGGACTGCTCCCGTTCCAGCTGCGCTCGCTCTCCGGAGAAGTCACTTCCCAGACCGCCAAAACCCAGCTTAGAACCCCGCTCCCGGCCGTGTCTTGACGCAGAGGGGAGCCATGTGAGGGTGCAGGATCGCCACCCAACGGCGCCGTACCGCCTGAGCGCCCCCTAGCTTGATCTTCAACCTGCGCGTCGCGGGCCCGCAGCCATGCTGGCGTCATCCGTGTGATCGACGACCCGCACCTGCCGTGACTGAACCACGAGCCTTGACGGGGTCGTCTACGGAAGTGGACGAGACGGCAGTTGATCGACGACGAAATCCGGTGGCGGACCAGGGTAGGTTCGCCGTGGCGGGACGTGCCCGCCCGGTATGGCCGTGGCAGGGATGCCGAGGCCTTAGCGTGCGGCGCCGCCCGGCCGACCTGGGTCGGTCCCGGAGGGCCGGTGACCGACGCGTGGAGCCCGTATCACTGGGGAGATGCCAGACGCCGGGCGGAAACCCCGCGCCGCGCCGGCCACCGTATCGTCGGGATCGCGCTCGAGAGCCCGCCGGATGTGCGGCGGGATGACCTCGGATTTTGCCATCGCCAGTCGGACCTGCACCGAACGGTCGTCAACCAGGCGTTCCAGATCCGCCTCGTCCAGCTGGACCGCGCGGACCAGCGCGGCACGGACGTCGACCACGGGGTCCTGGGCAAGCGCGCTGCGCTGCTCGGCGGTGGTCCGCGGGTTGCGGGCGACCCCCTTGCGTACGCGTGCGGTGCGATCGGCTATCAGAGCGGTGATCACGTCGGGGTCGTGGGTGTGGGTGGCGAGTCGCTCCCGTACCTCGGGTGAGACGTCGTCGATCAGCCTGGCGGCCAGATCGGGCTCCAACTCCCGCATCTCCGCGAGGAGGCCACGAAGCTCCTTGTCGGGTGCCTCTGACATCACCCGGCGAACCGACTCGTCGCATGCCGGGTTGCCGGCGACCGCCCAGCGGACCCACCGGTCGGCGTCTTTGACGAGACGCAAGAGATTGGCGACCGAGGTCGAGTGGTTTCTTGCCACGGCCTCCCGGACCTGACGATCATGGTCCCGGGTCAGCGGTCGCAGTGCCTGCGCGGGTGCGTCGGTCCGGGCCGCGACCGCCTTACGGACCACAGCCGACGGGTCGGACGCTAAGTCGATGAGGGTCATCTGTGGCGTTGCGGGGTCCTGTGCGACGGCGAGCCGCGCGTCGACGCTCCCACCGATCGTACGGTGGGCGGTGGTACCTGACCCGCTGTGACGATCAGGCCCGCCGACGTCCTGCTGCTTCCCCATGGGCGCAATCATGTCACGGACTGACTGGGGCAGCGCGAGCCTGACCAGCGCGTTGACGATGGTCGAAGCGCTACCTCGCGGCGGGAACCCGCGCCCGAACGCGGAGAAGAGGGAAGTTCCCGCAATATCGCATCCTCGCGGCGGCAACGACGACCGCCGGGACCACGATCGCGGCCTAAGACGGCCGGCCCGATATGCGCGACCTGCCCGCGCCCATGTCGGTGATCATCCGTCACAGCGCTGACGGCGGCCGCACCTGGCAGCATCGCCGGCTCACGCAGGAGATCAAGGATCCGAGCTGGCAGGGCATGTTCGCCGCGTCGGGCGCAGGCATCCAGCTCCGCCACGGCCGGTACGCCGCATCCAGCAGTACACGGTCCGAATTGGCGGCGGAAACTGCGCCGTCAGCGCGTACAGCGACGACCACGGTCAGACTCGGCACACCGGTGAACCGGTCGGACCTGGCGCTGACGAGAACAAGACTGTCGAACTCTCCGACGGCACGATCATGCTCAACAGCCGGGCCAAACCACGGCGGCTCGTCGCCTTCTCTCGCGACGGTGGCCAGGCCTGGACCGACTTCCGGGCGGACCCGGCCCTGGTCGACCCGGCAAACAACGGATCGATCCTGCGGTACGCGCCCGACGCGGCGCCGGACGACCCGCAGGCGAAGTGGCTGCTGCTCAGCAACACCGCCGACGATGAGATCCGCCGCAACCTGACTGTGCGGATGTCTTGCGACGATGGAAAGACCTGGCCGATTCGGCGCACCGTCGAGGAGGCAAGCTCTGCCTACTCGACGCTCGGCCACCTGCTCGGCGGCGATATCGGGATGCTCTACGAGCGTTCTGGCTACCAGCGAATGACCATGGCCCGCTTCGACCTGGCCTGGCTCAACGGCACCTGCGTTCCGGTCACTCTCACCTCGCCACCTCGCTCGCGGCGGGATCGTCGGCCACCGTCCGTGTCGACCTGGTGAACCAGAACTCGACGGCAAAGGTGGCGCGGCTTGCGCCTGGAGACGCGGCGCACGTCGACGTCACCATCACCGACCCCGACAACATCGCCCCGCGGAACTATTCGCTCGCGCAGTACCGCACCGGCCCGAGGTGGTCCTACAGCACGCCGACGCCGGTCAGCACGGCACGGCACGGCACGGCAGCATCATCGATGGCCTTTCGCGGCGTTGGCAATCTGCGGGCTGACCACGATGGCGTACCCGACGAGAATCGCCGAGGTGAGCCCGAGCAGCAGGCCGGGTTCGGTGACCACCAGCGTCACCACGATGGCCAGCGTGATTCCCGCCAGGCCGACGATGATCCGGCGCCGGGGCAGGCGACCGAGAGCGAAGCGGTGCAGACCCAACCCGGACAGCATCCACGTGACGATCGACCCGCCGAGCACGAGTCGCGCGTTGAGCGGCATCTGACGCGACTGCCCGATCTCGTACACCACGACGCCCAGCGCCCATCCTAGGAAGAGCACGGCGGCGCCAGCGGGTGAGTGGAGATAGGCGTAGCCCTGGCCGCTGCCCAACCGCGGTATGGCAAGCCTGCTGTTCAGGTAGGTGGTGTAGATCCACCAGATGCTGGCTGGCAGGACGAAGGCCGCCAAGGCGGCGGCCAGCACGCGGGCGGGCGGGTGGGCGGTGGGTACCGCGTCACGCAGGTTGGTCAGCGTGGCGCCGAGCAGAATGATTGTGAACTGCCCCAGCCGTTCAGGCAGGTGGGTGCTGTGTACGGGATGGCGGCGGAGCCAGCGGCGGCCGAGCCACGGGGTGAACAGCTCGATAGCCAGGGCGGTGATCCACACTGCCGGTCGCACGGTCGGGGAGATGGCCAGTGACCCAGCCCAGAGCAACCACCCGGTACCGAATCCGGTGAGATAGACGGCGACCAGATCCCAGGCGGACCTGTCGGCCGCGAGGACCCGCAGGTACATCAGGAACAGACAGCCACGCACGATCAGGTACCCGACCGGCAACAGCAGGCCGGACGGGGCCTGCGGCACACCGAGGGTAATGGCGCCAGCGCCAACCGTCGCGGCCAGCACGAGCAGTCGGTGCAGCGTGTCGTCCGGGTCGTAGCGGGTGTCGTAAAAGGACTGGCCGATCCATGTCCACTGGATGAGCACGTAGAGCACGATGGCAACGGCGAGTTCTTGTGTACTCGGCGATGCCCGAGTGTCCAACCGTGCGGTCACGCCCAGCAGTGCCAGGACGAATACCAGGTCGAAGAAGAGTTCAAGCCAGGTGGCATGCCGCTCCTCGTTCAGCTTCGGCCCGCCGGGGTAGCGTAGCCCCAGCAGGCCGGCGGTACGGGACAGCCGGGTTGACCTGCCACCTTTGGCCAATCGCCCGCCCCCATGCCGTCACTGCCATTGATAATCATCACCTAGCGGATCGTGTCACCTGCCGGGACCCACCCTGCTGCACCGGGGCACAGGCACCGATCCAGCGGTGCCCGTCAGGCTTTCTCCGATGGGCCGGCTGGTGGCACCCGTCCCGCGTCGTCTGGCAGCCGGGTCAGCCATTCTCTGATGGCAGTGAAGTCGAAATCTGTTCAGGCCGCCGCGGTGCGAGCACACCGGCGCGGTTGCGGATGAGGTCTTGCCTTCCCCAAAGGCAGCCGCCAGCCAGGATCGCCTTCTCGGTCGTGTCAGTCACCGCCTCCCTCCCCCATCTGGGGCTCGAACATCTTGCGGTATTCGCCATAACCTTCACGCTCAAGGTCGTCACGCCGGATGAACCGAAGTGCGGCGGAATTCATGCAATAACGCAACCCGCCAGCCTCTACAGGACCATCATCAAACACGTGGCCAAGATGACTGTCTCCGTGCGTCGACCGCACCTCGATACCAGTCATACCGAGGCTCGAGTCTCGGACTTCGACCACGTTCTCCGATTCGATCGGCTTGGTGAAAGTCGGCCATCCCGTACCGCTGTCGTACTTGTTGATGGACGCGAACAGCGGTTCGCCGGATACGATGTCGACGTAGATGCCCGGCTCCTCGTTGTCCCAATAGGCGTTGTTGAAGGCCGGCTCCGTCCCAGCTTTCTGGGTGACTCGGTATTGCTCCTCCGACAGCCGGGAAATTGCCTCGGAGTCCTTGTGATACGCGTGTGACACGGTGCGCTTCCTCTCGGATCAAGTCGTCGGCAACACAGGCCCGGATCAACCGGCCCCATGGTCGTGACCATGCCTGTCCTCTCTCCGCGACCGTACGTGATCCTGGGGCGCATCCAGACAGCGTTCACACAAGATCGTGGTGACGGCGCAGAGCTGGCGTGTCTCCACTCAGTTCCCAGGTCCGGGATTGCTCTGTCAAGCCCCGGGTTTGATGGAGAGTTGGTTAGCTGGTTTTCAGGGTTGCGGTGACCGGGTGGGTCATCGCGTGTAGTGCCTCGTGTTCGGCGGGCGGGACGTGCCCGAGCTCGCCGTGCAGCCTTCGGTTGTTGTACCAGTCGATGTACTCGACGGTGGCCATCTCCACGTCGTCCAGGCCGCGCCACGGGCCGGTGTTGCGGACGAGTTCGGCCTTGTACAGGGAGTTGAACGCCTCGGCCATCGCGTTGTCGTAGGAGTCGCCCTTGGAACCGACCGAGGCGACGGCGCCGGCCTCGGCCAGCCGCTGGGTGTAGCGAATCGCTCGATATTGAACTCCCCGGTCGGAATGATGGACGAGTCCGCCCAGGTCAGCGCCTTGATTCTCGCGGCGCCAGATCGCCATCTTCAACGCGTCGAGAGCCAAATCTGTGTAGAGCGAGGTGGAGAGCTGCCAGCCGACGATCATGCGGGAGTACACGTCGAGGACGAACGCCGCGTACACCCAGCCCACGCTGGTACGCACGTAGGTCAGGTCGGCGACCCACAGCTGATTCGGGCGGACTGCGGTGAAGTCACGTTTGACCAGGTCAGCAGGACGGTTGGTCTCGGCCGCCGGCCGGGTCGTGCGGGGTGACTTGTCGCGTAGCAGCCCGCGCAGCCCGGACTCGCGCATCAGCCGCTCGACGGTGCACCGGGCCACCCGCACGCCACGTCGGTGCAGCTCGTGCCAGATCTTGCGGGCCCCGTAGACGCCGTAGTTGGCCGCGTGGATCCGCTCGATCATCGCGGTCAGCTGTTCGTCACGCCGTGATCGGGCCGAGGCCGGGCGGGTCTTGGCGGCGTAGTAGGTCGACGGTGCGATCTGTGCCGGCGT
>NZ_MUYZ01000121.1:0-17854 GCF_003013775.1 Micromonospora sp. MH33 | reverse complement strand
GCCCGGCGCGGACGACGACTGAACCGCCGGCCGCCCTGCCGACCGGCGCGGACGAGGGCTGACGGCCGGCCGGCGTACCGTGGGCCGCTGGTCCGGTTCGCCGCCGCCCGGCTGCTCGCGCCGGGGCGTGACGCCGGGGACGCCACGCCGGCCGAGGTCACGTCGTCGCGTCCCAGACCTGCGACTCGAACTCCCTGAGCTGTCGCCGGATCTCCTCGGGATACGCCGTCCGGAAGGGGTGCCGGTCGGCGGGAATCACGCGGACCAGCTCCTCGACCATCTCCCCCGGGTCGCGCTGGTGCTCCAGGTAGTCGTCGAAGTCGGGCCGGTCCAGCAGGGCGGTCGAGGAGTCCCACCACTGGAACATGGCCTCGACCCCGGTGTCGTTGTATCCGGTCCGGTAGGGGCCGGGGTTGACGGCGGCGACCCGGACGCCGCGCGGCTCCAGCTCGCCCTTCATGGCCCAGGCCAGCGCCTCGATGGCGTGTTTGGTGGCGGCGTAGACGCCGACCCACGGCCGGGTCCGGACGCCGACTGCGGAGGACACCCAGACGACCTTGCCCGCGCCCCGCTCCAGCATCGGCGGCACCAGGTCCTGCACGAGGTGCAGGTGCCCGAAGACGTTCACCTCGAAGGAGCGGCGGACCCGGTCCATCGGGATCTCCACCACCGCCCCCGCCTCCTGGACGCCCGCGTTGAGCACCAGGACGTCCACCCGGTGGCGTCGGGCGTACGCCCGGTCGGCCGGGTCGGTGACGTCGAGCTTGATCGCGTCGAGGCTCACGCCGACCTGCTCCGCCTCGGTGCGCAGCTCGCGTACCTGGGGCCAGATCTCGGCGCCGGCGACGACGTGGTGGCCGGCGCGGGCCAGCCCGAGCGCGGCACCCCGGCCGAGCCCGCTGCCGGCCCCGGTGATCAGGATGTCGGCCACCCGGTCAGCCCTGCCGGGCCTTCTGCCGGGGATCCGCCTTGTTGAGCACGAAAACCTTGCCCCGGCGGCGTACCACGATCGAGTTGGCCTTGCGCTTCAGCGCGCGCAGGGAGCTTCGGACCTTCATCCCGCACCTCCGTTCCCGGTGGTTTCCCCGTTCGGGGTCGCGTACCCGCCGGGGCCACGGTCATGCGCGGGAGCCGGGGCGGCGGGTTCCCCCGCCGCCCCGGTCCGGTCAGGGGTAGCTGACCAGGTTCACCGGCACGGTGTTCGTGCCCTGCGCCGTGCCTCCGGTGTCGTTGATGACGTGGGTGATCGATCCGTTGCCGCCCAACGAGACGGTGAGCAGGCTGTGGAACTTCACTCCGGACTTGATGGGCGCCTCGAAGCCGTGGTACGCGGCGATGGTCGGATCGACGTTGAAGTAGCAGTAGCTGCCCATCCCCCAGCCCTCGAACGTGCTGACCGCGTCGGCGACCTTGACGGCGGCGTAGCCCACCCTTGACCCGTTCATCCAGGCAGACGCGCTCGGCGGGTCGTACGGCAGCTCGTTCTGGAAGAAGATGATGCGCCCGTTTTCGCCGTTCCAGATCACCTCGTACTTCTGGTAGTGCTCGACGAAGAGCCCGAGCGCGGTGACGTTGTTGCCGTTGACGATCAGGCCGGTGTCGGCGGTGTTCACGGTCCAGCCGACGCCGGTGCCGTGGTCCGCCCGCCAGGCCCAGATGTGGTCGATCAGGGCGTCGTTCTGGTTGACCACCAGGCTGGTGGTGGCCTTGCCCGCGCCGGCGCCGCCGATGCGGAAGAAGACGTCCTGGATGGAGGTCGGGTTGGCGGCGTGGCTCGCGGACGAGCCGGCCGTGCCGACCTGGAGCAGCACCGGCGAGTTGGTCGGACCGGCGTCGAACAGCAGCCCGGCCAACCGGACCCCGTCGACGTCGGCGACCGACATGGCGGTGACCCCGTTCTGCGGGATCAGCGTCGGGTAGCCGACCCCGAGCACCACGGTGCCGGGGCGGTTGACGGTGATGGTCTGGCTCACCGGGTAGATCCCGGGGGTGAAGAGCAGGTTCAGGCCCTGCGCCAGGGCCGCGTTGATGGTGGCGGCGGAGTCGCCCGGCTTGGCGACGTAGAACTGGCTCAACGGCACCGAGGTGCCGGCCGTCGCGCCGCCCAGCCAGGACGCGCCGCTGGCGTTGGTCCGGGTGGACGGGACGAAGACCTGGTAGTTGCCGCTGCCGTCGAGGTAGAGGTACGGGATGTCGCGGCTGACCGGGGTCTGCGCCAGGGTGGTGTACGCCGGGTTGGGGAAGCTGGTGGCCGGCGCCCCGACCACCCCGGAGTTGGTCACGTTCCACACGGCGTTGAGGTAGCCGCCGACGTTGCTGTCCCGGGTGTACCACTGCTGCTGCGAGTACGGCTGGACGACGCCGGTGACCCGGCTGTCGGCGATGTACCCGCCGCTGGCCCAGCCGTAGCCGTTCGGGGCCAGGTTGAGGTCGCCCTGGATGTCCATCCGGCGGAACGGCGCGGCCTGCGAGACGGCCCACCGGGTGAACCCGGCCGAGGGGAAGACCTGCATGTTCGACGCCGAGCGCCAGAAGTTCTGGGTGGCGTTGCCGTTGAACCAGCCCGCGTCGACGGTGACGTCACCATGGATCCGGACGTCGCCGGGGTTCCGGCCGAGACCCATGATCGAGGTGTAGAAGCCGATCTGCGCGTTGATGCCCGAGTAGTCGCCCGGCTTGAACATGAGGGCGTACCGCTGGGTGCCGAACTGGTTCGACTCCTGGGTGCGGAAGACCGCGTCGAGCTGGCTCTGGATGCTGGCGCTCGACATCGAGGGGTCGAACGTGAGCACGTTCGGCCCGAGCGACCCGCCGCCCGGGATGGTGCCGCCGCCGGCGGTGTTCACGGTGACCTCCCAGAGCGAGTAGCCCCAGCCGGTGGCCCGGGCGGTGCCGTACATCCGCAGGTAGCGGCCGGAGCCGCTGACGGTGAGGGTGTCGGTGCCGCCGTCGCCGGTGGTGGTGGCGTACACGGTGGTCCAGGCGGCGCCGTCGGTCGAGGTCTGGATCTGGTACGCGCGCCCGTAGGCGGCCTCCCAGCTCAGCACGACCCGGCAGAGGGTACGGACGCTGCCGAGGTCGACCTGGAGCCACTGCGGATCGCTCGCGGCGCTGGCCCAGCGGGTGGTCGGGCTGCCGTCCACCGCCGCCGTGGCGGGGGTGCCGGCGTTCTCCGTGGACGAGGCGGTGGCGGGCCGGCCCTGCGCCGCGTTGGTCGCGGTGTCGCAGCCGGTGCCGCCGGCGGTGCTGCCGTAGACCTGGAACTCCCACAGCGAGTAGCCGTAGGCGGTGGCCCGGGCGGTGCCGGTCATCCGCACGTAGCGGCCGGTGCCGCTCACCGTGAGGTCGTCGGTGCCCCCGTCACCGGCCGTCGTGCTGAAGACGGTGGTCCAGGCGGCGCCGTCGGTCGAGGTCTGGACCTGGTACGACCGCGCGTACGCGGCCTCCCACACCAGGGTGACCCGGGAGACGGTGGCCGTGGCGCCGAGGTCGACCTGGATCCACTGGGGATCGCCGAAGGCGCTGGACCACCGGGTGCCGGTGTCGCCGTCGGTGGCGTTGCTGGCCGGGGTGCCGGCGTTCTCCACAGAGGAGGCGGCGGTGGGTCGGCCCTGGGAGATCAGCGGGTCGGCCGCCCGGACCGGGGACGGCGGGGCCACCAGCGCCACGGTGGCGAGCAGCGTGGCCAGCACGGCGAGCAGCCGGCGCAGTGGCGGGCGGGGCGGACTGAGGTGCGGCGGGACGGGTGACATGGGCGTCTCCGTGGCGGGGGGTGGTGGGGAGCCGGACGACGGACGGGTTTCCGGCATGTTGCGGTCACCCGCCCGTTCGCTGGACCCTTCCTCCGCGTAGTGGCGCATGTCAATTCCTCGGGCGCCCGCCGGAGGCTTTTTTCGCGCCTTGTGAAAAGTCCGGAACTAAGTGCGGTGCGGCCGCCGGGTGTGGTCCCGGCGGCTCCCGTACCGCGTCAGGCGACCGCGCAGGCGGTGCCGTTGAGGGTGAAGGAGGTGGGCTTGCCGGTGTTACCGGTGTGGGTGGCCTGGAAGCCGATGTCCACCGAGCCGTTCGGCGCGATGGTCCCGTTGTAGGAGACGTTGCGGGCGGTCACCGCCCCGCTGGTCGGGGCGTACGTGGCGTTCCAGCCGTTGGTCACGGTCTGCCCGGCGGGCAGGGTGAAGGCGAGGCTCCAGCCGTTGACCGCCGTGGCGGCGGTGTTGGTGATCGTGACGGACGCGGTCAGCCCGGTG
Source organism: Micromonospora sp. MH33 (assembly GCF_003013775.1). Classification (NCBI taxonomy): domain Bacteria; kingdom Bacillati; phylum Actinomycetota; class Actinomycetes; order Micromonosporales; family Micromonosporaceae; genus Micromonospora; species Micromonospora sp. MH33. Next base: position 13,607 of record NZ_MUYZ01000121.1, on the reverse strand, counting down.
TTCCAGGCGTTCACCCCGTACGCGACCCGGCACCCGCCGGACGGCGGCGGCGTGCTGGGCGGCGGCGTCGTGGGTGGCGGCGTGCTGGGCGGGGTGCTGGTCGGCGGCGGGCTCGTGGGCGGCGGGCTGGTGTCCAGGCCGAAGAAGCGCACCGCCTGGGCCGCGTCGACCGGCAGGTTGTGCGAGACGCCCTGCATGCTGATCGCCTCGACCGTCGCGGTGCCGCCGGTGCCGCCGTACCGGGTCCGGGTGTAGCCGGACTGCGGGCTGTCGGTGTACGCCGGCGTCTGGCTCAGCCCGTTCACGTTGGTCCACTGCTTGATTTCTTCGGTGAAGTTCGGGTAGCGCAGGGTCTCGTCGTTGGTCCCGTGCCAGAGCTGCATCCGGGGCCGCCGCCCGCTGTACCCCGGGTACGCGTTGCGGACCAGGTCACCCCACTGCTGCGGGGTCTTCACGACCTGGCCGTTGGCGCACTCGCTGTTCCACTCGGAGCCGTTGGTGGTGGCGAAGCAGCCGAAGGGCACGCCGGCGAAGGCCGCGCCCGCGCTGAACACGTCCGGGTAGAGGCCGAGCAGCACGTTGGTCATCATGGCGCCGGACGAGGTGCCGGTGGCGAAGATCCGGTTCGGGTCGACGGGGTAGCGCTGCCGCACGTGGTCGACCATCGACTTGATGCCCACCGGGTCGCTGCCGCCGTCGCGGCGCAGCGCCTGGGGCGAGGAGACGTCGAAGCACTGGCTGCTCCGGGTCACCGACGGGTAGACGACGAGGTAGCCGTACCGGTCGGCCAGCGCGGCGAACTGGGTTCCGGAGTACATGGCCGGCCCGGTGCCGGTGCAGTAGTGGTTGACCACGAGCAGCCCGGGCCGCGCCGCGACGGTGTCCGGGACGTACAGGTACATCCGCAGGTTGCTCGGGTTGGCGCCGAAGTTCGTCACCTCGGTCAGCGCGGCCGCGGCGGCGGGGCCGGGGGCGGCGACCGCCGCCAGGGCGGCCAGCCCGGCGGCGACCACGGCGGCGCCGAGCAGCCTGAGTCTTCTCCTTCTGGGCAGCATGGCATCTCCTCAGGTGGTGGGGACGCCGCGTGGGGCGGGCGCGCCCGCGGCGTGCTCGCCGGCGAGGCGCCTACGACGGCGGCCCGGACCCTCGGAGACGAGATAGACGACCGCGAATCGATGCGGTCCGAGTCGGAGTTTAGGTCGCGGCCACCGGGCCGACAACAAGTTCCGGAAATGCTCGGACCGGTTGCCGGCCCGGGTCCGGTCCGGCCGGTAGCAGGTCGGTGAGGAAGCGGTCGAGCAGCGCCACCTGCCGAGCCGCCGGGAAGGTGGCCGGGTGGGGCGGGCCCGTCAGACGGTGATGACGACTTTCGCCCGCGCGTGCTCACCTTCGAGGTACCGGATGGCCCGGGGTACCTCGTGGAGCGGATAGGTCCGGTCGATGACCGGGATGAGGCGGCCGGCCTCGGCATGGGCGCGGAGCGTGTCGAGGTGCTGCCGGCCGGGTGCCGTCGCCAGCGTGACGATGCGGTGTCGGACGAAGGGCCCCAGCAGCCGCCCGCGCGTGATGAGCCAGACCGGTCCCACCAGGCTGCCGCCGCGGTACACGCCGCCGCCGGAGAGCACCAGGGTTCCGGTCGGGGTCAGCACCCGCCGGAGCGCGGCGAGCGAGCGGTTGCCGACCAGGTCGAACACGACGTCGTGACGGCCGGTGTCGCGGGCGAGGTCGTCGCGGGTGTAGTCGACGACGTGGTCGGCGCCGAGAGAGCGGACCAGGTCCACGTTGCGGGTGCTGCACACCCCGGTCACGGTCGCGCCGAGCACCTTGGCCAGCTGGACCGCCAGGGTGCCGACGCCGCCGGAGGCGCCGTTGATGAGCACCCGGTGTCCGGGCTGCACCTGCCCGGCGTCGCGCAGTCCCATGAGCGCCGTGATGCCGGCCAGCGGCAGGGCGGCCGCCTGCTGCGCCGTCAGGTTCGCCGGCTTCGCGGCCACCAGGCTCTCGGGCACGCACACGTACTCGGCGAACGCGCCGTTGGCCTCGCCGAGGTCGCCGAAGACGGCGTCGCCCGGACGCACCTGTCGAACGTCGGCGCCGACGGCCTCGACCCGGCCGGCGAAATCCCGGCCACGGACCCGCGCCCGGGGCCTAGACCGGCCCATCGCCAACCGCGCCAGTCGTGGATCGCCGCGCATGGCATGCCAGTCGTACGCGTTGAGCGCGGCGGCCTCCACCCGCACGAGCACCTCGTCGGCGGCGGGCACCGGCGTGTCCACCTCCGCGAGCCTGAGCGTCTCCGGCGGGCCGTACCGGTCCTGGACGATCGCCTTCATCTTTCCCTCCCTTCGGTGTACGGCGTACACCTCATGGGAAACACGGTAGGTGTACGCCGTACACCCGTCAAGGGCGTTATGGTTTCAACCGCCGCCGGAAGACGAGGATCGAGATGGCTGAGCAGGCTGAGACGCTGCGCCGGGCGCCGCTGAGCAGGGACCGGATCCTGCGCGCCGCCATCGCGCTCGCCGACCTGGCCGGAATCGAGTCCCTCAGCATGCGCAACCTCGCCCAGGATCTGGGCGTCGTGCCGATGGCCCTCTACAAGCACGTGGCCAACAAGGACGAACTGCTCGGCGGCATGATCGACGTGGTCGTCGGTGAGATCGACCCGCCGGTGCCCGACGCCGACTGGAAGCACGCGGTCCGCCGCCGCATCCTCTCGGCGCGGGAGGTGCTGCGGCGCCACCCCTGGGCGCCGCTGGCGATCGAGTCGCGGAACATGGCGACACCGGCCATCCTGGCCTACCTCGACTCGATGGTCGCGGCGTTCCGGGCCGGCGGGCTCTCCGCCGACCTGGCGCACCACGTGATGCACGCGATGGGCAGCCGGATCCTGGGGTTCAGCCAGGAACTGTTCGACGCCTCCCGGAGTGCCGGCCGGTCCGGCACGAGCAACCCGGCCCCGCCGGCGGCCTTCCCGCCGGAGATCGCGGCCCGGTTCCCGCACCTCGCGGAGATCGCCATGGCGGCGTCCCACGAGGACGAGTCGGTCGTCGGGCAGGGCTGTGACGACCGGTTCGAGTTCGAGTTCGCGCTGGACCTGCTGCTGGACGGCATCGAACGGCTGCAACGGCAGGGCTGGACCTCGTCCCGCCGACCCCGGTGAGCGGCAGGACGCCTAGACGACCTCGGCGTCGGCACGGCGGCGCACCTCGGCGAGCATCTCGTCGACCGAGCCGGCCGGGTCGGTGACCGGGAACTGCACCGCCCGCACCACCGCCGCCGGGTCCAGCAGCAGGGTGAGCCGCTTGAACCGGGCCACGCCGCCGGCCCGGAAGGTGGGCAGCAGCAGGCCGGCGGCGAGCCGACCGTCCTCGTCGGAGAGCAGCGGGTACGGCAACCGGGCGTGCGCGGCGAAGGCGGCGAGCTGGTCCGGGCGCTGGGTGCTCACGCCCCGCACCTCGGCCCCGGCCGCCTGGAACAGCGGGTGCCGGTCGGCGTACGTGCGCGATTCGAGGGTGCACCCGACGGCGCCCGGGATCTCCCCCCAGCTCGGCGGGAGGGCCGGGGCGCCCGGCGCGAACGCGCCCGGGAAGAGGTAGAGCACGGTCCACCGCCCGGGCGCCGCCGGCGACTCCGTGCCGCCGTCGTGCCGGGCCAGGCTCATCGGGGGTACGCGACGGCCGACGAGCCGGCGCACCCGCCGCGCTTCGGCGGAGTCCGCGTCGGCGGTCGCGGTCAGCCCGCCGTCGCCCATCACGTGCCGGGTGCCCCAGTCCTGGAGGGCGACCAGCACCGGCAGCAGGGCCTCCCCCTTGGCGGTGAGCAGGTAGTCGTGGCGCGGCGGGTGCGCCGAGTAGGGCTCGCGGCGCAGCACGCCGTGCGCGACCAACCCGGCGAGCCGCTCGGTGAGCGCCCGCCGGCTGACGCCCAGCTCGCGCTGCAACCCGTCGAAGCGCGTGGTGCCGCCGGCGACCTCCCGCACGATCAGCACCGTCCACCAGTCGCCCAGCACGCCGAGCGCCTGCGCGATGCCGCAGTCGGCGTCGCCGAGGTCCGCCCGTCTCACATCCCACCTCCCGCTCGGCCCGGAGCCTCGACTATAGTCCGTTTCAGTTTGGAACTCACTGGCTCGGATCGGGGGTTGGCGGCATGTCCGTCGAGCAGGGGGCCGGGGTGTTCTGGCGCTGGTGGGCCGCCGGCACCACCAGCTCGGTGGGATCGGCGGTCGGCGCCGTCGCGTTGCCGCTCACCGCGCTGACCGTGCTGGACGCGTCCGCGTTCGAGATGGGCCTGGTGGCCGCCGCGAGCTACGTCGCCTGGCTGGTGATCGGGCTGCCCGCCGGCGTGATCGTCCAGCGGCTGCCGCTGCGCGGCGCGCAGGTCGGCGCCGACCTGGCCCGGGCCGCCGCGGTGGCCTCCGTGCCGCTCGCCTGGTGGTGGGACCGGCTCACCGTGGCCCAGCTGGTCGTCGTGGCGCTGGTGGTCAGCTTCGCCAACGTGCTGTTCGACGTCGCCAACGCCACCTTCCTGCCGGCCATCGTCGGCCGCGACCAGCTGCACGCCCGCAACAGCCTCACCTCGGCCACCCACGCCGCCACCCAGCTCACCGGCCCGTCCCTGGGCGGCCTGGCGGTGCAGGCCCTCGGTGCGGTGCCGGCCGTGCTGGTCGACACGGCCAGCTATCTGGTCTCCGCGGCGCTGCTCGGGTCGCTGCCGGCCCGCCGGGTCGACGCCCCGGACCGCTGGCCCCCGGTCCGCGCCATGATCGGCGAGGGCTGGCGGTACGTCACCCGTCACCCGGTGATGGGACCGACCATGTGGACGGCCACCGCGGTGAACTTCGTCTGCGGGGCGCAGCTCGCCGTCTACCCCCTCTACCTGGTCCGGGAGCTGCACGCCCCGGCCGCGCTGGTCGGCGTGCTGCTCGCGGTCGAGGGGGTCGGCTCGCTGGCCGGCGCGGCCCTGATCCCGTGGATCACCGGGCGGTGGGGCACCGCCCGGTCGCTGCTGGTCGCCTGCCTGGTGGCGGTCGCCGGCGCGTTCCTGGTGCCGCTGGGCGCCGGCTGGCCGGCGTACCTGGCGTTCGCGGCCGGCAACGTGGTCTTCGCCGGTGGCGTGGTGGTGCTCAGCGTGACCACCCGCACCTACCGGCAGACCGCGAGCCCGCCCGACCTGCTCTCCCGGGTGATGGCCACGGTCCGCTTCGTCTCCTGGGGCGCCATCCCGGTCGGCGGGCTGCTCGCCGGGGCGCTCGCCGGGCTGGCCGGCGCCCGGGTCACCCTGTTCTGCTTCGCCGCGGCCACCGTGCTGGCTCCCCTGGCCCTGCTCCTGTCCCCGGTATGCCGCCTGCGCGACCTGACCGACCTGCGGGTCGACGAGCCGGTCGACCGGGAGATCGTCGCGGCGGCCGGGTGACCCCGGCCTCGGCGCTCAGTCTGGCAGGACGGCCGCGGCGACCCGGCGGGCCCGCGCCGGGCGGGTGAGCACGTCGACGTTGTCGAGGTACTGATCCACCGCGCCGACCGGCGGGCGGGCACGCAGCACCGGGTCGGTGATCGCCGCGCGCAGCGCGGTGGTGAACCGCTCGGCACGCAGGACCAGGAACGGCCGGTCGTGGAACGGCCGGGCGGCCGGGTCGACCGGCGCGGCCAGCCCGGTGTCGTTGGTCCAGGCCGCCACCGTCTCCAGCGCCCGGACCAGCCCGGCCTGCCGCCGGGACCAGCCGTCCGGGCCGAGGGCCGTGGTCAGCCCGTCCACCACCGGCGCCGCGGCCGGCAGCGCGGCGAAGACCGTGCCGAGCCATTTCGCGTACGGGGGCCAGCGGCGGTGCAGCAGCAGGCCCAGGCGCATCAGGTCGCGGGCCAGTGTGGCGGTCACCACCCGGCTGCCCAGCTCGTCGCCGACCTCGGCGCAGCGGCCGGCCAGGTGCTCGACCTGGCCGACCCGCTGCCACCCGGCCGCCAGCACGTGCCGCCAGACGTCGTCCGGGTACCAGGCCAGCCGGGCCCGGACGGCGGTGAGCGACCCGTCCAGCCCGTCGTGGAACACCGCCCCGCCGGTCAGCTCGGCGAGCCGCTGGGTGGGCGCGGCCAGCCAGTCCGCCGTCGTCATCGCGGACTGCGGGTCCCCGCCCAGCCGGTCCCGCAGCCACGCTCCCAGCTCGTCGACGCTCACCCCGAGCCGCTCGCCGTCAGCGCGGGCCACGCCGAGCCGGACCGTCGGGCCGCCGGTGAACCGGGTCGGCCAGCCGAGGAACTCGGTCGGCAACTCGGCGTCGAGGACCGCCCGCACCGGCGCCACCTCGGCCCCGTCGGCGACGAAGAGCTGGGTGCGCGGCCCCCAGTCGTGGTCGGTCGACCGGGGCGTGTCCAGCCCGAGCAGCTCCGAGCCGCCGTCGAGCAGCCCGGCGGCGTAGCGCAGGCGGGGCAGCCGGCGGGCCAGCAGCGGGGCGACCACCTCGTCGTGGAACCGGTGCGCCAGGATCAGGCCGGGTACGAACGTCACCCCGCCAGTCTGCGCACCGCACGCCGGTCGCGCGGCCCGGTTTCCGGCCGACGCCGCCGTCAGCGGAGGTGGTGGCGGTCCGCCCAGGCGGAGACCGCGGCGGCGATCTCGGCGGGGCGGTCCTCAAGCGCGTGGTGCCCGGCCGGCCCGCAGGCGACCGTCTCCAGGGCCGCCATGTTCCGCGCGCACCAGTCGGCCAGCTCCGGGGTGATCAGCAGGGTCGGTGAGCCCTCGAAGGTCAGCAGCAGCTTCGGCACGCGGTCGCTGGCGGCCAGCCACCGGTCGTACGCCTCGATCCGGGCGACCAGCTCGGCCGGCTCGCCTCCCAGCGGCATCTGGCGGGCCCAGGCCAGCAGTGGCCGCCGGCTCTCCCGGGTCGGGTACGGCGCGAGATAGGTCTTCAGGTCCTCCTCGCCGACCGGTTGGAGCACCCCGCCGGTGAACGCCTGCCGGACGAGCAGGTCCTGGTCGAGCACGAGCTGCTCGCCGACGCCCGGCGTGCGGATCGCCTCGGATCGGGCCCGGGCCTGCGGTGAGAGGTCGCTCCACGCCATCGGCTTCACCATGGTCTCCAGGAACGCCACGCCGCGTACCCGCTCGGGGTGCCGGGCCGCCCAGTCGAAGGCGAGCGCGCCGCCCCAGTCGTGGCCGACCAGCACCACGTCGGTCAGGTCGAGGGCGTCGAACCAGGCGTCCAGGTAGCGGGCGTGGTCGGCGAAGAGGTACGGCAGGTCGGGCTTTCCGGAGCGGCCCATGCCGATGAGGTCGGGTGCGAGCAGCCGGCCCGCGCCGACCCCGGGCAGCACCTTCCGCCAGGTGTGCGACGAACCGGGGTTGCCGTGGAGGAACACGAACGCCGGTCCGGTGCCGCTCTCCTCGTGGTGGATGGTCGAGTCCAGTACGCGCGTCTCGGACATGTCCCGGCGCTCCTTCGTCAGTCGGGTGGGTCGAGCGGGGTGTCCAGCAGCGTGGACAGGTCGCGGACGAACGCCGCCGTACGCGGGTCGTCCCGGCCACCGAGCGGGGCGAGCAGCCGGTCGAGCAGCGCCTGGACGGTGTCGATCGCCGGGCGGGCCACCTGCTGCCCCCGCTCGGTCAGGGTCAGTCGGACCGCGCGCGTGTCGGCCGGGTCGCGCTCGCGCCGCACCAGCCCGTCGGCCTCCAGGGACCGGGCCAGCTTCGACACGTAGAGCGGCTCCAGGCCGGTGTGGTCGGCCAGCTCGCGCTGGCTCGGGCGCAGGCCGGCGCGGCGCATCCCGTGCAGCGAGGAGAGCAGCACGTACTGCGCGTGGGTGAGGTCGAGCGGGGCGAGCGCCCGGTCCACCGCCACCCGCCAGCGCATCGCCAGCCGCCAGACCAGGTGGCCGGGACCGGGGCCGACCGGCGTTCCGTTCATGCGGGAAACAGTACATGGACATGATGTACATGGCTAGTATTTTTCTGCCGGGTCCCCCACCTCGTCGGTGGGCTGTGCCAGGCTGTCCGCGTGGCACACCGACCCCCGATCCTGCTGATCGACTCCCCGAGCCTCTACTTCCGCGCCTACTTCGGCATCCCCGAGTCGGCGGCGAAGACGGACGACGGCCAGCCGGTCAACGCCGTCCGCGGCTTCCTCGACATGCTGGCCCAGCTCGTCCGCACCCGGCGGCCGGACCGGATGGTCTGCGCGCTCGACCACGACTGGCGACCGGCGTGGCGGGTCGAGCTGCTGCCGTCGTACAAGGCGCACCGGGTGGCGCCCGAGGGCGGCGAGGTGGTGCCGGACACCCTCTCCCCGCAGGTGCCGATGATCCTGGAGGTCCTCGACGCGCTCGGCATCCCGGCGGTCGGCGCCACCGGCTACGAGGCCGACGACGTGCTCGGCACCCTCTCGGTGACCCAGCCGGGCCCGGCCGAGGTGGTCTCCGGCGACCGCGACCTGTTCCAGCTCGTCGACGACGTCCGCCAGGTGCGCCTGCTCTACGTGGGCCGCGGCGTGGCCAAGCTCGACGACTGCGACGACGCCGCGGTCCGGGCCCGCTACGGCGTGCCCGCCGACCGCTACGCCGACTTCGCGGCGCTGCGCGGCGACCCGAGCGACGGCCTGCCCGGTGTGCCCGGGGTGGGCGAGAAGACCGCCGCCCGCCTCATCGAGCGGTACGACGGCCTGCCCGGCATCCTCGCCGCGCTGGACGACCCGGGCTCCGGCTTCGCCCCCGGGCTGCGCACCAAGCTGAACGCGGCCCGCGACTACCTGGCCGTCGCGCCGAAGGTGGTCCGGGTCGCCACCGACGTGCCGCTGCCGGAGCTGGCAACCGCGTTGCCCACGGCGCCGGCGGACCCGGACCGGCTGCTGGAGCTGGCGCAACGGTGGAACCTGGCCGGATCCTGCCGGCGCCTGGTGGACGCGCTCGCCCTGCCCCGGTCCTGACCGGGACGGCCGGGCCGGCCCGGCCGGCGGAATCAGGCGGTGGAGTGGTAGGCCAGCACGCCCCGGTTGACCGCCGCGATCGCCTGCCGGGCGGTCGAGCGCAGCTCGGTGGACGCGCCGCCGGAATCGGCGAGCTGGCCGAGCAGGTCGACCACCTGGCGGGACCAGCGGACGAAGTCGCCAGCCGGCATCTCGCCGTCGATCTGGTGCCCGCTGGCCAGCACCTTGGCCAGCGCCTCGCCCCGCGCCCAGCGGTAGATCGGCCAGGCGAAGCCGAGGTCCGGCTCGCGGGTGACCGCCAGGCCACGGGACGCCTCGTCGGCCTCGATGTCGCCCCAGAGCTTCAGCGTCTCGTCGACCGCCTCCGCGACCGGACCGCGGGGCAGCCCGGCCCGCTCGTCGACGTCCCGGCGGGCCTCGAAGACCACCACCGAGACGGCGGCGGCCAGCTCGGCCGGGGAGAGCCCGTCCCACACCTTGCGGCGCAGGCACTCGGCGACCAGCAGGTCGGCCTCGGTCCAGATCCGGCCGAGCATCCGGCCGGCGTCGGTCACCTCGCCCTCCGCGGTGAGGTAGCCGCGCGCGGTCAGCAGCGCGACGATCCGGTCGAAGGTACGGGCCAGCGAACCGGTCCGGCCGGCCACTCGCTGGCGCAGCTCCTCGGTGTCGCGCTCCAGGCGGCGGCGCCGCTCGGCCCAGCGGGCGTGCTCCTCCCGGTCGGGGCAGGCGTGGCAGGGATGCCGGCGCAGCTCGGTGCGGAGCTGGCTCAGCTGGTGGTCCTCGCCGACCACCTGCCGGGAACGCCCACCGCGTCGACCGCCGTGCCGGTCCAGCCCGGTGCCGCTGACCTCGGCCGCGAGGTCCCGGCGGGCCGCCGGCGAGCGGTGGTTGAAGTGCTTCGGCACCCGGATCCGAGCGAGCACCTCAGCCGGGGTGGTGAAGTCGCCGGGGCTGACCCGCCCGGCCCACCGGTCCTGGGTGAGCACCAGCGGGCGGGGCTCGCCGAAGCCGCCGGTGGCCGGGTCGAGCACCACCGCGAGGCCGGCCCGCCGGCCCGACGGTACCCGGATCACGTCGCCCACCCGCAGCCGCTCCAGCGAGGCGACCGCCGCGGCCTTGCGCTGGGTCTGGCCCTGCCGGGCGATGGCACGCTCCCGGTCGGCGATGGCCACCCGCAGGGCGAAGTATTCGTCGAAGTCGCCCTGGTGGCAGGCCGCCTCGGCGCCGTACGCCTCGATGGTCTCGGTGTTGCGCTGCACCTGCCGGGCCAGGCCGACCACCGACCGGTCCGCCTGGAACTGCGCGAACGAGGACTCCAGCAGGGCCCGGGCCGGCTCCGCGCCGACGGTGCCGACCAGGTTGACGGCCATGTTGTAGGAGGGCCGGAAGCTGGACCGCAGCGGGTAGGTGCGGGTGGAGGCGAGACCGGCGACGTGCCGGGGGTCGGTCTCCGGCGACCAGACCACCACGGCGTGCCCCTCGACGTCGATGCCGCGCCGGCCGGCCCGCCCGGTGAGCTGCGTGTACTCCCCCGGGGTGAGGTCGACGTGCGCCTCGCCGTTGAACTTGACCAGGCGCTCCAGCACCACGCAACGGGCCGGCATGTTGATGCCCAGGGCGAGGGTCTCGGTGGCGAAGACCGCCTTGACCAGGCCGCGGACGAACAGCTCCTCGACGACCTCCTTGAACGCGGGCAGCATGCCGGCGTGGTGAGCGGCGAGGCCGCGCTCCAGCCCGTCGAGCCACTCCCAGTAGCCCAGCACGGTCAGGTCCTCGCCCGGGATGGCGGTGATCCGCGACTCGACGACCTGCCGGATCTCGGTGCGCTCCTCGGGCGAGGTGAGCCGCAGCCCGGCGGCGAGGCACTGCTGGACGGCCGCCTGGCAGCCGGCCCGGCTGAAGATGAACAGGATCGCCGGCAGCAGGTTCTCCCGGTCCAGCCGGTCGACGATGTCGGGGCGCATCGGGCCACGCCAGCGGGGTCCGCGCCGGCCCGCGCCGGGGCCGGCGCTGCGCCCCTCCCCCAGCTCCAGCCGGCGCACGGTGTCCCGGGTGTAGCGCAGCAGCTCCGGGTGGACGTCGTGCTTGCGGGCGGCGTCGGCGTCGTGGAACAGGTCGAACATCCGCTTGCCGACCAGCATGTGCTGCCAGAGCGGCACCGGGCGGTGCTCGCTGACCACCACGGCGGTCTCGCCGCGCACGGTGACCAGCCAGTCGGCGAACTCCTCGGCGTTGGAGACGGTGGCGGAGAGCGAGACCAGGGTGACTGAGGCGGGCAGGTGGATGATCACCTCTTCCCAGACGCCGCCGCGGAACCGGTCGGCCAGGTAGTGCACCTCGTCCATCACCACGTAGGCCAGGCCCTCGAGGGTGGTCGAGCCGGCGTATAGCATGTTGCGCAGCACCTCGGTGGTCATCACCACCACGGGCGCGTCGCCGTTGATCGCGTTGTCGCCGGTGAGCAGGCCGACCTGCTCGGCGCCGTAGCGGTCGACCAGGTCGTGGTACTTCTGGTTCGACAGCGCCTTGATCGGCGTGGTGTAGAAGCACTTGCGCCGGGTGGTCGGCCCCCCGCCGCCGTCGGCCGCCGCCGGCTTCCCGGGCGTGCCGCGCAGCGCCAGGTGTACGGCGAACTCGCCCACCACGGTCTTGCCGGCGCCGGTGGGAGCGCACACCAGCACGCCGCTGCCCCGTTCCAGGGCCTCGCACGCCTCCCGTTGGAAGTCGTCGAGGTCGAACCCCAGATCGCGGGCGAATTCGTCCAGGGCCGGGAAGGCGGAGGCCTGCGCGGCCCGGCGGCGCGCCGCGGCGTACCGCTCGGCGGGGCTCGACATGTCCCCAAGATTAATCGGTGGGGCCGACGACCACCGGCCAAGGCCGTCCGGCAGGTGGGTCGGAGCGGGTCGGTAGGGTGCACGACGTGCCGGACCATGCCGAACCGCCCCACGTCTCGAGCGGCGCCGACGACGCCGTCCGCCCGAGCCCGTCCCGTCGCCCCGTGGAGGCGGTGCTCTTCGACTTCCACGGCACCCTCGCCCAGGTGGAGGAGCCCCGCGAGTGGGTGCACGCCGCCGCGGCGGCCTGCGGGGTCGAGCTGGACCGGGTACGCGCCACCGCGCTGGCCGACCGGCTGCTCACCGCCGGCCGGGCGGGCGGGCCACTGCCGGCGCGGATGCCGCCCCGGCTGGCCGAGCTCTGGGCCGACCGGGACCTCTACCCGCACGCCCACCGGGGCGCCTACACGGGGCTGGCCGAGACCGTGGACGCCGGCATCGAGGGGTTCGCCGACGCGCTCTACGAGCGGGTGCTGACTCCGGAGGGCTGGGTGCCGTACCCGGACACCGAGCCGGTGCTGGGCGCGCTGCGGGAGGCCGGGGTGAAGGTGGCGGTGGTCAGCAACATCGGTTTCGACATCCGGCCGCTGCTCGCCGCCTGGAAGCTGGACGGGTTGGTCGACGCCTGCGCCCTGTCGTACGAGGTGGGGCGCTGCAAGCCGGACCCGGGGATCTTCCTGCGGGCGTGTGGGATGCTCGGCGTCGACCCGGAGCGGACGCTCATGGTGGGCGACACCCCCGCCGACGCGGGGGCGGTGCGGGCCGGGTGCGGGGTGCTGGTGCTGCCCTGCGCCGACCCGGGCCGGCCGAACGGGCTGGGCGCCGTCCTCGACCTCGCCCTGCGGAACTGACCGCGCCGACCGGTGTACGTCGACCGCGGCACGACCGGGGTGGCCGACGGGCCGGCGGGCCGGCGGGCCGGCGACAGTGGGGCTGACCAGCGGCGCTAGCTTAACGGCGTGAGGTCCGACCGCTCCTTTCGTCCCCGGGTCCCCGGCCGGCTCTCTGGCGGCCGGGCGGGCGCGGTCGGGCTGGTGCTCGGCGGGGCGCTGTCGGTGCAGTTCGGCTCGGCGGTGGCCGCGCTGCTGTTCCCGCGTACCGGGGTGGCCGGGGCGGTCACCCTGCGGCTGGCCATCGGCGCGCTGCTGATGCTGGCCGTGTGCCGCCCCCGGCTGCGCGGGCACGGCCGGGGCGACTGGACGGCCGTGCTCGCCTTCGGGCTGGCCCTGGCCGGGATGAACTCGATCTTCTACCAGGCGATCGAGCGGATCCCGCTGGGACCGGCGGTGACCCTGGAGGTGCTCGGGCCGCTGGCGCTGTCCGTGGTCACCGCCCGTCGGCTGGCCGCCTGGTCCTGGGCCGGGCTGGCACTGGCCGGGGCGGCCCTGCTCGGCCAGGGCGGGTTCGACCGGCTGGACCCGGTCGGCGCCGCGCTGGCGCTGGCCGCGGGCGCGCTCTGGGCGGCGTACATCGTCTGTTCGGCCCGGGTCGGCGGGCGGTTCCCCAGGGCCGACGGGCTGGCCCTGGCGCTCGCGGTGGCCGCGCTGGTCACCCTGCCGATCGGGCTGGTCGGCTCCGGCGGCCGGCTGTGGCACCCGGCGGTGCTGGGGCTCGGCACCGGGCTGGCCCTGCTCGCCTCGGTGCTGCCGTACACCCTGGAGCTGCTGGCGCTGCGGCGGCTGCCCACGACGACCTTCGCCGTGCTGATGAGCCTCGGGCCGGCGATCGCCGCGCTGGCCGGGTGGCTCGTGCTCGGGCAGGCGCTGCACCCGGTGGAGGTGCTCGCCATCGGCCTGGTGATCGCCGCGAGCATCGGCGCGGTGCGGGCCGGCGCGCCGGCCGCCGCGCCGCCGCCCGCC
>NZ_MUYZ01000120.1:0-17992 GCF_003013775.1 Micromonospora sp. MH33 | reverse complement strand
CCTCCGGCTTCGCCGGCTCGGCGACGCCGGCCGGCCCGGTCGGGGCGGACGCCCCGTCGCCACCCTTGACCGGAGCGGCGGCGGCCTGGGCCGGCGCCGGCTTGGCGGCGTCTGCCTTCGCCTTCGCCTCGGCGGCGGCCTTGTCGGCCTCGGCCTTGCTGCGGATCGGGGTGTTCGGGTCGAAGCCCGGCACCGAGATGCCGTGCTGCTCGGCCAGGCGCAGGCCGCGCAGGGTCGGCTCGCCGGGCCCGCCGTCGGCCACCGCGCCGTCCCGCTCGTCGGCGAAACCGGCGAGCTGGACGGCCATCTCCTTGAGGGTGCAGAGCCGGGCGCCCCGGGTCGGCATCGGCCGGCCCCCGGCCCGCAGCTCCTCCACCACGCCGAGCGCGCCCTGCGGGTCGACGTTGTCGAAGAAGTCGTAGTTGACCGTCATGACCGGGCCGTAGTCGCACGCCGCCAGGCACTCGGCGTGCTCCAGGGTGATCTTCCCGTCCGCGGTGGTCTCGTCGTGGCCGACGCCCAGGTGCTCGGCGAGGGTGTCGTAGACCTCCTGGCCGCCGAGCACGTTGCACATGGTGTTGGTGCAGACGCTGACCAGGTAGTCACCGGTCGGCTTGCGCTTGTACATGGTGTAGAAGGTGGCGACCGCGCCGACCTGGGCCTTGTTCAGGCCGAGCACCTCGGCGCAGAACTCGACCCCGGCCGGGGAGACGTACCCCTCCTCGGACTGCACCAGGTGCAGCAGCGGCAGCAGGGCCGAGCGGGACCGGTCCGCCGGGTACCGGGCGATGATCTCCCGTGCCCGCTCCCGGGTCTCTTCGGTGAAAGTCGTCATCGGTCACAACCACCCATCACGGGGTCCAGCGAGGCGCCACCGGCGATCACGTCGGCGATCAGGCCGCCCTCGGCCATCGCCGGGAGGGCCTGGAGGTTGACGAAGCTCGGCTCCCGGTAGTGCACCCGGTAGGGCCGGGTGCCACCGTCCGAGACCGCGTGCACGCCCAGTTCGCCGCGGGGCGACTCGACGGCGACGTACACCTGGCCCGGCGGGACCCGAAAGCCCTCGGTGACGAGCTTGAAGTGGTGGATCAGCGACTCCATCGACTGACCCATGATCTTGGCGACGTGCTCCAGCGAGTTGCCCATGCCGTCGACGCCGATGGCGAGCTGCGCCGGCCAGGCGATCTTGCGGTCGGCCACCATCACCGGGCCCGGCTTGAGCCGGTCGAGGGCCTGCTCGACCAGCTTCAGCGACTCCCGGATCTCGGCCAGCCGGACCAGGTAGCGGCCCCAGACGTCGCCGTCGGTGTGCGTCGGCACGTCGAACTCGTACGTCTCGTAACCGCAGTACGGCATGGTCTTGCGCAGGTCCCAGGCGAGACCGGCGGAGCGCAGCACCGGACCGGTCACCCCGAGCGCGAGGCAGGCGGTCACGTCGAGGACCGCCACGTGCTTCGTCCGCTCGATCCAGATCGGCTGGCCGGAGAGAAGGTCCTCGTACTCCTTGAGCTTCTTCGGCATCAGCTTGAGGAAGTCGCGGATCTTGACGATCGCCTCGTCCGGCACGTCCTGCGCGACGCCGCCCGGCCGCACGTACGCGTGGTTCATGCGCAGGCCGGTGATGGTCTCGAAGATGTCGAGGATGTACTCCCGCTCGCGGAAGCCGTACAACATCATGTTGATCGCGCCCAGCTCCATGCCGGTGGTGGCCAGCCAGACCAGGTGCGACGAGATCCGGTTGAGCTCCATCATCAGCACCCGGATGGTGGTGGCCCGCTCGGTCACCTCGTCGGTGATGCCGAGCAGCTTCTCCACCGCGAGCGCGTACGCCGTCTCGTTGAACAGCGGGGAGAGGTAGTCCATCCGGGTCACGAAGGTCGAGCCCTGCACCCAGTTGCGGTATTCGAGGTTCTTCTCGATGCCGGTGTGCAGGTAGCCGACGACGGAGCGGGCCTCGCGGACCGTCTCGCCCTCCAGCTCCAGGATCAGCCGGAGCACGCCGTGCGTGGACGGGTGCTGCGGACCCATGTTGACGACGATCCGCTCGTCGTTGATCGGGTCCGTGCCGGAGACGACCTGGTCCCAGTCCCCACCGGTGACGGTGAAGACCTTGCCCTCGGTCGTCTCGCGCTCGGTCGCGTAGTTCGACGTGGTCACTGGTAGGACCTCCTACGGTCCGGCGGCGGGATTTCCGCACCCTTGTACTCGACGGGGATGCCGCCGAGCGGGTAGTCCTTGCGCTGCGGGTGCCCCTCCCAGTCGTCCGGCATGAGGATCCGGGTCAGGTTGGGGTGGCCGTCGAAGACGATGCCGAACATGTCGTACGTCTCCCGCTCCTGCCAGTCGGCGGTCGGGTAGACGGCGGTGACGCTCGGCAGGTGCGGGTCCTCGGCGGAGACTGCGGCCTCCAGCCGGACCCGGCGCCGGTAGGTCATCGAGGTGAGCTGGTAGACCACGTGCAGCCGGCGCCCGTCCGCGCCCAGGTAGTCCACGCCGGACACCGAGGAGCAGAGCTCGAAGCGGAGCGCCAGGTCGTCGCGCATCACCTGGCAGACCTCGGCGATCCGCTCCGGGCGGACGTGCAGGGTCAGCTCGCCCCGGTCGACCACGACCTTCTCGATCGCGTCGCCGAAGTGGGGGTACGCCTCCTCCAGCGCGTCGCGGACCTCGTCGAAGTAGCCCCCGTACGGCCGGGCGGCCTCCTCGATCGGCTTGCGCTGGCGGACCAGGCCGCCGAAGCCGGAGACATCGCCGGTGCCCTGGTTGCCGAACATGCCGCGCCCGGCCGGGCTGGCCGGCGGGTACTCCGCCGGGGCGGTGCTGCTGGCGCCGGCCGGGGTGGTCGGTACCGGCACGCCGCCGTCGTTGTTCTTGTCGTTCGGTGCCGTCACTGCGCCTGCCCTCCGTTCGCGACTGCGGGGCTCCGCTCCGCTGCACTCCTCGCGCTCACTTGGGGCCCCCCTGCGACTGGAGGTGGTTCTGCGCCTTCATCCAGTTCTCGATCCGCAACTGCTCCTCGCGCCCCTCGCGGACCGCCTTCGTCCACTCGGCGCGCCGGGCCTTGTCGTTGCGGTACGACGACGGCATCGAGCCGTAGGGCACGACGGGCACGTCACCGCGCGCCTTGCGGGCCTCCAGCATCTTGCGGCCGTTCGGGCCCAGCGGCTCGTACATGATCTTCTCGCGGAGCTTGAGCACCGCGTCGATGAGCATCTCGGGCCGGGGCGGGCAGCCCGGGAGGTACATGTCGACCGGCACGATGTGGTCGACGCCCTGCACGATGGCGTAGTTGTTGAACATGCCGCCGCTGCTGGCGCAGACGCCCATCGAGATGACCCAGCGGGGCTCGGCCATCTGGTCGTAGATCTGCCGCAGCACCGGGGCCATCTTCTGGCTCACCCGGCCGGCCACGATCATGAGGTCCGCCTGCCGCGGCGAGGCCCGGAAGACCTCCATGCCCCAGCGGCCCATGTCGTAGTGCGGACCCCCGGCGGCCATCATCTCGATGGCACAGCAGGCCAGGCCGAAGGTGGCGCCCCAGACGGACGACTTCCGCGACCAGTTGACCAGCTTCTCCACGGAGGTGAGCAGGACGCCGGCCGGGAGCTTCTCCTCGATGCCCATCTGACGTACCTCCCTCAGTCCCAGTCCAGGCCGCCGCGCCGCCAGACGTAGGCGTAGGCGACGAAGACCGCGACGATGAACAGGACCATCTCCACGAAGCCGAAGATCGGCAGGGCGTCGAAGGAGACGGCCCAGGGGTAGAGGAAGATGATCTCGATGTCGAAGACGATGAAGAGCATCGCCGTCAGGTAGAACTTGATCGGGAACCGGCCGCCGCCGACCGGCTGCGGGCTCGGTTCGATGCCGCACTCGTACGCCTCGAGCTTGGCCTTGTTCAGACGCCGGGGGCCGGCGAATCGGGCGGCGGCCACGGAGAACAGCGCGAACCCCGCGGCGAGGGCGAACAGCCCGATGATCGGTGCGTAAGGAGAGAGCGTCATCGTTGTCTCCTGCTCGTCCTTCCCTGACCTCGGTGGTTGGCGAAAATCACACTATTCACGTCCCTCGTGACCTCGGCCGGCGGGGGTCGATCTTTGTCGGTCCCGGGACGCCGTGACCGACGGACCGGTGGTCTAGACGGCGGGCGCCACCCTCGTCATCGCGTTGATGACGCGGTCCATCGCGTCACCGCCCCGGGGGTCGGTGAGGTTGGCCAGCAGCTTGAGCACGAAGCGCATCAGCATCGGGTGGGGCATGCCGTGCTTGGTGGCCATCCGCATCACCTCGGGCCGGCCGATGAGCTTCACGAAGATGCCGCCGAGCCGGTAGTAGCCGCCGAAGCGGGCCTTCAGCTCCTGCGGGTACGCCATCAGCGCCCGCTCGCGCTCCGCGCCGGCCGGCCGGGCGAGCGCCTGCACCGCGACCTCGGCGGCCAGCTCGCCGGACTCCATCGCGTACGCGATGCCCTCGCCGTTGAACGGGTTGACCATGCCGCCGGAGTCGCCGACCAGCAGGACGCCGCGGGTGTAGTGCGGCACCCGGTTGAAGCCCATCGGCAGCGCGGCGCCGAGGATCGGCCCCTCCGCGTTGGTCTCGTCGGTCATCCCCCAGTCCTCGGGGGTGTTGGCCAGCCAGTCGGTGAGCAGCTTGCGGTAGTTCGTCTTGCCGAAGGCCGAGGAGGAGTTGAGCACGCCCAGGCCGACGTTCACCCGGCCGTCACCGAGGCCGAAGATCCAGCCGTAGCCGGGCAGCAGCGCGTCGCTGCCCTTGGCCCGCAGCTCCAGCCAGGACTCCAGGTAGTCGTCGTCGTGCTTGGCGGGCGAGCGGTAGTAGCGGCGGACCGCCACGCCGATCGGCCGATCCTCGCGCTTGGCCAGGCCGAGAGCGAGCGGGAAGCGGCCGGAGACGCCGTCCGCGGCGACCACCAGCGGCGCGTGGAAGGTGACCGGCTCCTTGTCCGGGCCCACCTCGCCCTGCACGCCGATCACCCGGTCGTCGGCGCCGAGCACCGGACCCAGCACGTTGACGCTGGTGCGCAGCTTCGCCCCGGCGGCGACGGCCCGCTGGGCGAGCAGGTCGTCGAAGTCGAGCCGGGTTCGGACCAGGCCGTAGTTGGGGAAGCTGGCCAGGTCGGGCCAGTCGAGTTCCAGGCGTACCCCGCCGCCGATCACCCGGAGGCCCTTGTTGTGGAGCCAGCCGGCCTCGGGCGAGGTGTCCACGCCCATCCGGATGAGCTGCCGCACGGCCCGGGGGGTGAGCCCGTCGCCGCAGACCTTCTCCCGGGGAAATTCGGTCTTCTCCAGCAGCAGCACGCGTACGCCGTGCCGCGCCAGGTGGTACGCCGTCGCCGATCCTCCGGGACCGGCGCCCACGACGATGACGTCGGCGTCGTTCTCCACCGCGGCCATCCGCGCCTCCTCCCGCATGCTCGTGAAATGCTTCACAAGCCGATCCGGTTGGAGTCTATGACCGGCGTTACACCTGTATGCGCTGAGGGGGGCCTAACTTCGCGGAAACGGGCCGGTATGCGTCCCTCCGGCGGTCAGGAGCGCGCGGAAGCGGCCGGTCCCAGGCCGGCGTCGAGCCGGATCGCCTCCGGCAGGTGCTCGCGCAGCGCGCCGCCGGCGGCCCGGTCGAGCGCGGCCAGCACCTCGGCGACCACCTGACGGACATCGCCGGGGTCCGCGCCGGCCAGCTCCCGCAGCTGCGCGATGAGTTCCGCGGCGTCGTCGTCGGTGGCCGCCTGGTCTGGTCCCGTCATGGGGGCGAGCCTACGGGACAAAGTAGACCTAAAGCGGATATTCACGAAAAGGGCGGTTTACGCCGGCCGCGCGTCAGTCCCGGATCGCGCGGTGCAGCGCGACCACGCCGCCGGTCAGGTTGCGCCAGGCCACCCGGCCCCAGCCGGCCGCACCGATCCGCGCGGCCAGCGCCGGCTGGTCCGGCCAGGCCCGGATCGACTCGGCGAGGTAGACGTAGGCGTCGGGGTTGCTCGACACCGTGCGCGCCACGGCCGGCAGCGACCGCATCAGGTACGACAGGTAGACCGTGCGGAACGCCGGGTTGACCGGGGTGCTGAACTCGCACACCACCAGCCGGCCGCCCGGCCGGGTGACCCGGGCCAGCTCGCGCAGCGCCGCGTCGGTGTCGTTGACGTTGCGCAGCGCGAAGGAGATGGTGACCGCGTCGAAGCTGGCGTCGGCGAAGGGCAGCCGCAGCGCGTCCCCGGCCAGCAGCGGCACGCGCGGGCGGGTGCGCTTGCCGGCGTGCAGCATGCCGAGCGACAGGTCGGCGCCCACCGCGTACGCCCCGGAGTGGGCCAGCTCCTCGGTCGAGACGCCCGTGCCGGCGCCCACGTCCAGCACCCGCTCGCCGGGGCGCAGCCCGAGCGCCTCCCGGGTGGCCCGCCGCCAGAACCGGTCCTGCCCGAAGGAGAGCACCGTGTTGGTCAGGTCGTAGCGGGCGGCCACGCCGTCGAACATCGCGGCGACCTCGTGCGGCTGCTTGTCCAGGCTGGCGCGCTGGCCCTGCGGGGTACGGCTCACGCCTCCACTCTGCCAGCCGGCCCGCGCCCGACTCCTGCCGGGTACGCGGAAGGCGGGGCGCCCGGCGCCGTCCAGGTCGGTCAGTCCTCCGGCCCGCGCCGGAACCCCGTCGATGAATTCCACCGTCCTCAGCGGAACGCAGACAGCAGGGGCGGGATGGTGAACCCATCCCGCCCCTGCTGCCGTGCGTTATGTGAACGGCCCTCGCGGGCCGATGGAGGACGACCGTCAGGCGGACGACGTGAGCGTAGCCGCCGCCGTCGTCGCGCGGGTGCAGGTCGCGCTGGTCGCCGCCGTCCTGTTATCTCGCAGGCCGGCGACCCGGTGGCCCGGATCGACGGCGACGAGCCGGCACGTTAGCGGCCCACGAGCCGGGCCCGCCAGGCCCCACGGGGCAGCTTCACGGGAACGGACAGGGAGAACCGGCCCCGCGACGGCCGCGAGCTGACCGTTCGGTCGATGGAACCGGGGTCAGTTGACCTCGACCAGCGGGAGCGACTTCCCGGCCCCGCCGCCCGGCAGGGCGATCGAGGAGAAGTGCGAGACCACCCGGTCGTCGCTCGGGTCGTCGGCCGGGGTCCGGTGCACCGCGAGCCGGTTGTAGAGCGTGTCCCGCTGGGCGGGGATCCGGTCGGCGGTGCGGATCATGCCGATCAGCTCGTGCAGGTTCGAGCGGTGCCGGGCGCCGGCCGAGGAGATGACGTTCTCCTCCAGCATGATCGAGCCGAGGTCGTCCACCCCCATGTGCAGGGCGAGCTGGCCGACATCCTTGCCCGTGGTCAGCCAGGACGCCTGCAGGTGCGGCACCGTCTCGAAGAAGAGCCGGGCCACCGCGATGAGCCGCAGGTATTCCAGCGCGGTCGCCTGGGTGCGGCCCTTCAGGTGGTTGTTCTCCGGCTGGTACGTCCAGGGGATGAACGCGCGGAAGCCGCCGGTGCGGTCCTGCACGTCGCGGATCATCCGCAGGTGCTCGATCCGCTCGGCGTGGGTCTCGCCGGTGCCCATCATCATGGTCGCGGTCGACTCCAGGCCCTGCCGGTGCGCCAGCTCCATGACCTCCAGCCAGCGCGCGCCGGACTCCTTGAGCGGCGCGATCGCCCGGCGCGGCCGGTCCGGCAGCATCTCGGCGCCGGCGCCGGCGATCGAGTCCAGCCCGGCCGCCTTGATCCGGGCGATCGCCTCGTCCAGGCTCACCCCGGAGACCTTGGCCATGTGCAGGATCTCGCTCGGGCCGATCGAGTGGATGGCGAGCTGCGGGTACGCCGTCTTGACCGAGGAGAACAACTCCTCGTAGTACTCCACGCCGTAGTCCGGGTGGTGGCCGCCCTGGAGCATGACCTGGGTGGCGCCCAGCTCGACCGCCTCGCCGCAGCGGCGCAGGATCTCCTCGGTCGGGTGGGTCCAGCCCTCCTTGTGCTTGGGGGCCCGGTAGAACGCGCAGAACTTGCACGCCGTCACGCAGACGTTCGTGTAGTTGATGTTGCGGTCGATCAGGTACGTGACGATGTTGTCCGGGTAGCGCCGCCGGCGCACCGCGTCCGCCGCCTCGCCCAGCGCGTGGAAGGGCGCCTCGGTGTAGAGCAGCAGGGCCTCCTCGGGCGTGATCCGCCCGCCGTCCGCGCCGCGCTGCAGGATGTCGTCGATCTCCCGGCTCACCGTCACGTCTCCGAGGGTACGTCGGCCCGCTCGGCGGCTCACGGCAGCCACCCCAGTCGGCGCTCAGCGCCGCGTACGGGGTGGCCGGGGTCACGGGAAGAACGTCCGGCCCCACCTTGCTGTAGGTGGGCCGGACGCGCATCGGCGAATCGAGGTCAGAAAATGCGCGGAATGCTGGCGGAGGTCCAGCCGGTGCCGATGTTCGACTGGCTCGTGACGTAGAGGTTGTAGTCGGCGGTCAGGTCACCGGTAGACCGGAAGCCGAGCATCGTCCCGTCCGCGTTCTGCCCGACGAGGTCGGTCCGACCGTCTCCGGAGAAGTCGCCAACCAGAATCCGGGGGCGGCTCGTCGTGGTCCAGCTCGTACCCACGTACGGGTAGGGCGGTGAGAAGGTGAGGGCGCTTCCGGTCAGGTCGCCGCTCGACCGGTACGCCCGCAGCCGACCGTCGGCCAGCTGACCCACCAGGTCGGTGGTGCCGTCGCCGTCCACGTCGGCGGGCAGGATACGCGGGAAGGAACTGCTCCTCCAGCCCGTGCCGACCACCTTCGCCTGGTCCGTCGGCGGGAAGATCCGGTTGTCGGCGGACAGGTCCCCGCTCGACGGGTAGGCCTTCATCGTGCCGTCCGGGTACTGAGCGATCAGGTCCGTGCGGCCGTCGCCGTTGAAGTCCCCGGACAGGATCCGCGGCACGGCCGTCGTCGTGAAGCCGGTGCCGACGGTGCGGGCCGGGCCGGCGAAGAGCCGGGCGTCGGCCGAGATGTCGCCCGTGGAGGTCCACACCCGCAGCGTCCCGTCGAGCAACTGTCCGAGCAGATCCGTCTTCCCGTCGCCGTCGAAGTCCCCCGGGATGAGCCGCGGAAGGGACGCGGTGGTGAAGCCCGTACCTACCTTGGCGGTGGCCCCCGCGAAGAGCTTGTAGTCGGCGGACACGTCTCCCGTCGACGCCCAGGCGGTGAGCGTGCCGTCGGAGATCCCCCCGATGATGTCCGTCCTGCCGTCACCGGTGAAGTCGCCGATGAGCACCCGCGGACGGTTGGCCGCCGTCCAGCTCGTGCCGACATACGGGTACGGCGCCGGGAAGAGCGGGGCGGTGCCGGACAGGTCACCGCTCGACCGATAGGCCCGCAGCCGGCCGTCGGACAGCTGCGCGAGCACGTCAGTACGGCAGTCGCCGGTGAAGTCGCCCAGCAGCACCACGCTCGCCTGGTCGCCCAGCCCGGCGGTTCCGCCGCCCGCGTTGCAGTTAGAGACGCTGTTCTGCCGGATCCAGGCGACCAGGTCGTCGGTGCGCGTCTCGAACGCGTTCCGACGGGTCTCCGTCTCGGCCAGGCAGCCGCCCTGCCAGGAGGTGTCGTGCACGGCGACCAGTTCCGGGCTACCGCCGACCACCCGGACGGTGGGCCCGCCGGCGTCTCCCTTGCAGGTCGTCGGACCGGCGCTGTCCTGGCTGGTGATGTCGAGCCCGGTCGCCGTCACGGCGGCCGCGGAAACGGCGACCCCGTGCAGCTTGTCCGGCACCCACTCGGTGGCCGTCCGGCCAAAGCCCAGTGCCTGGAACGTATCGCCCGGGGTCGGCGCAGTGGCGCCGAGCGCGACGGGCGTGACCCCGACCGCCGGTACGGCGAGGCGCACCAGCGCGATGTTGCGGTCCGGATGCGGCACCACCCGGTTGACGCGGCGTACGTGACCGGCATCCGTGGTCAGGTCCAGCCGGCCCACGGTTACCGTGGTCGGCAGGGCCGGCACCCCGGTGACCACGGGCGCACCGGCGTCACTCAAGCACGACTTGGCCGTGATCACCCACTGCGGTGCCACGAGGGCCCCGCTGCAGCCGCGCACGTCGCCGAAGGCCACCCGGGCCACGAAGCCGAACACCTGGTCGGTGACCGGCGTGCCGCCGCTGACCGCCCGGGCCGGCGCACCGGTGACCAGCCCTGCCCCAGCCAGGATCACCACACCGGCGAGCATCGCCGGTCGGCTTTGCCTCCACCATGCCTGTCGATTCAATCCACTGCCCCGTCCAATGCTGAACGCCGTGCCCGGTGGACCGGACGCGACGCACGAATCTTCTCGCCGGACGCGCGGAAAGCCGCAACGCTCCGGTGTCAGGCGATGACGGATGGCAATATAGTTGATCGACTCCCGGTGCGCTGTCCCGTGCGAGCGGGCGGTCGATCGGTCACGCGTCGTAGTCGACCGTGAGTTTGTCGGTGACCGGGCTGGACTGGCAGGTCAGGACGTAGCCGGCAGCCACCTCGTCCGGCTCCAGGGCGTAGTTGCGGGCCATGGACACCTCGCCGGAGACCACCTTGGCCCGGCAGGTCGAGCAGACCCCACCCTTGCAGGCGTACGGCAGCTCGCCGCGGACCTTGAGCGCGGCGTCCAGCACCCGCTCGTCGCGGCCCATCGTGAAGCTCGACGAGCGCCCGTCCAGCACGATCGTCACCTCGGCGCCGGTGCCGGGCTGGTCGGCCGGGCGGCGGACCGGCTCCGGCGGGGCGTCGACGTGGAACAGCTCGGTGTGCACCGTCGCCTCGGGCGCGCCGCGGTCGGCCAGCACCGCCTTGGCGTCCACCACCATCCCGTACGGGCCGCAGAGGAACCACTCCTCGATCACCTCGCCGGGGACGACGGTGTCGAGCAGCCGGGCCAGCCGGTCGGCGTCGATGCGCCCGGAGAGCAGCGCCGACTCGCCCATCTCCCGGGAGAGCACGTGCACGAGGTGCAGCCGGGTCGGCCACCGGTCCTTCAGGTCGGCCAGTTCCTCGGCGAACATCACGGTGTTCGCCGTGCGGTTGCCGTACACCAGGGTGAAGGTGCTGGCCGGCTCGACGGAGAGCGCGGTCGCGACCAGCGAGAGCACCGGGGTGATGCCGGAGCCGGCGACCACCGCGCCGTAGTGCCGGACCCGGTCCGGGGCGAAGGCCGAGGTGAAGTGGCCGAGCGGGGGCAGCACCTCGACGGTGTCGCCGCCGCGCAGGGCGCCGCAGGCGTACGCGGAGAAGGCCCCGCCGGGAACCTCCCGCACCCCGATCCGCAGCCGGCCGTGCCGGGCCAGCTCGTCGGGGGTGGAGCAGATCGAGTACGACCGCCGCACCTCCGCGCCGTCCGCCCCGACCCGCCGGACCGTGAGGTGCTGCCCGGCGGAGAACGCGAACGTCTCCCGCAGCTCCTCGGGTACGGCGAAGGTGATCGCCACGGAATCGTCGGTGAGCCGGTCGACGGCGGCGACGTGCAGCGGGTGGAAGACCGGCCGGCGGCGGACCGGTCGGGTGATGGTGACAGTCACAGCGCCTTCAGGTGGTCGAAGGGTTCGGAGCAGGAGCGGCAACGCCACAGGGCCTTGCACGCGGTGGAGCCGAACCGGCTGACCTGCTCGGTCTCCGGTGAGCCGCAGCGCGGGCAGCGGACGGCCAGGGTCAGCGGGACGACGCCGCCGCCCCGCGCGGCCGGCGCGGGTGGGGCGATGCCGGCGGCGGCCAGCTTGGCGCGGCCGCGCTCCGAGATCCAGTCGGTGCTCCACGCCGGGGCGTACACCGTGCGGACCTCGGCGTCCGAATGGCCGGCGGCGGTGAGCGCGCGGCGGATGTCCGTCCGGATCACGTCCATGGCCGGGCAGCCGGTGTAGGTGGGGGTGATGGTGACGACGACCCGGCCGGTGGCCGGATCCTGGTCGACCGACCGCAGGATGCCCAGCTCGTCGATGGTGATGACCCGGATCTCCGGGTCCACCACCGCCGCCACGGCCGCCCTGGGATCGGTCACCAGCGCGCTCCGGGGTGGGCGCGGTGCAGCACCTGCATCTCGGCGAGCAGGTAGGAGAGGTGTTCGGTGTGGACGCCGTCCCGGCCGCCGCCCGGCGCCCAGCCGTCGGCCGGCCGGGTCAGCGTCGCCTCGTCGAGCACCGCCGACACGACGGCGTCGAAGTCGGCCCGCAGGGTGGCCGGGTCGACCGGCGCCGCCGGGTCCGCGGTGAACAGCTCGTGGGTGTACGGCCACACCTGGTCGAGCGCGTCCTGCATGCGCCGGTGCGACTCGTCGGTGCCGTCGCCGAGCCGCTTCACCCAGAGCGAGGCGTGGTCCAGGTGGTACGCGGACTCCTTGCGCGCCTTCGCCCCGATCGCGGCCAGCCGCTCGTCGCCGCACCCGCTCAGCGCGGTATAGAGCGGAAGCTGGTAGGCGGCCAGGAGGAACAGCTTCGCCATGGTCATGCCGAAGTCGCCGTTGGGCAGCTCGACCAGGAGGCAGTTGCGGAACTCCCGGTCGCCGCGCAGGTAGGCCAGCGCGTCCTCGTCCCGGCCGGCGCCCTCCAGCTCACCCGCGTACGTGAGCAGCAGGCGGGCGGCACCGAGCTGGTCGAGGGCGATGTTGGCCAGCGCGATGTCCTCCTCCATCTCCGGCGCACGGGAGGTCCACTCGCCGAGCCGCTGTGACGCGATCAGCGCGTCGTCGCCGAGTGCGAGGGTGAAGTCGAACGGGGTGCTCACAGGTGGGCCACCCCGTCCGGCACCTCGTAGAAGGTGGGGTGGCGGTAGACCTTGTCGGCGGCCGGGTCGAAGAAGGCGTCCTTCTCGTCCGGGCTGGACGCGGTGATCGCGCTCGCCGGCACCACCCAGATCGAGACGCCCTCCTGACGCCGGGTGTAGAGGTCCCGGGCGTTGCGCAGGGCCAGCTCGGCGTCGGGGGCGTGCAGGCTGCCCACGTGGGTGTGCGACAGGCCGCGCCGCGCCCGCACGAAGACCTCCCAGAGAGGCGAATGGTCCGTGCTCATGCCGCCACCTTCTCCTTGCTGTTCCGCTTCGCCGCGTACGCCGCGGCGGCCTCCCGCACCCAGGCGCCCTCGGCGTGGGCCCGGCGCCGGTGCTCCATCCGCTGCCGGTTGCACGGCCCGTCGCCCTTGATCACCCGCATCAGCTCGTCGTAGTCGGGCTGGGTGTAGTCGTAGGCCTGTCGCTGCTCGTTCCAGCGCAGGTCGGGGTCGGGGATGGTGAGACCGAGGATCTCCGCCTGCTGCACGCACATGTCGACGAAGCGCTGGCGCAGCTCGTCGTTGGAGAAGCGCTTGATCTTCCAGGACATCGACTGGGCGCTGTGCGTCGAGTCGCCGTCCGGCGGGCCGAACATGGCCAGTGACGGGTACCACCAGCGGTCCACCGCGTCCTGAGCCATCGCCTTCTGCTCCGGGGTGCCGTGGGCCAGCGTGTGCAGGATCTCGTAGCCCTGGCGCTGGTGGAACGACTCCTCCTTGCAGACCCGGATCATGGCGCGGGCGTAGGGGCCGTAGGAGCAGCGGCACAGCGGCACCTGGTTGACGATCGCGGCGCCGTCCACCAGCCAGCCGATCGCGCCCACGTCGGCCCAGGTCAGGGTCGGGTAGTTGAAGATCGAGCTGTACTTCTGCCGGCCCTCGATCAGCAGCTCGACCAGCTCGTCCCGGCTGACGCCGAGGGTCTCCGCGGCGGCGTAGAGGTAGAGGCCGTGGCCGGCCTCGTCCTGCACCTTCGCCAGCAGGATCGCCTTGCGCTTGAGCGAGGGGGCCCGGCTGATCCAGTTGCCCTCCGGCTGCATGCCGATGATCTCGGAGTGCGCGTGCTGGGCGATCTGGCGGATCAGCGTCTTCCGGTACGCCTCCGGCATCCAGTCCCGCGGCTCGATCTTCTGGTCGGCGTCGATCACGTCCGCGAAGTACGCCGCGAAGTCCTCGTCCGGCGCCGGCCCGCCGCGCCGGGCACGCGCCGCCGCCTCGCGCAGCGCGGCCTCCGCCGCCTCCACCTCGCCGAGCAGGCCGCCGCCCGGGCCGTCCTCGGGCGGGGCGAAGTCGTTGCCATACATGAGGCCAGTGTTACAGCTCGGCCCCGATGACACCAGAGGGTGTAACAGGTTTCCGCACCCACCTTGGGTCACCGGGCGACCGCTTCCCGTAACGACGCCTGACCTGCCCAAACCTGTGACGTCGACCACCCGGCGAAGATGAATCCTCACAAGGGCGTCATAACGGTCCAATGTCCCGCCTTCACGGCGAGTTGCCGGGCGTCGGGATCTGGCATCCGGCCTGTCCGGAAGTAGACTTCGCCCGGCACACCGATCGGCTACCGACGATCGCCACCGGCTCCAGGCCATCTCCCCCGGCCTCGGCGATCAGGCCGAAAAGCATTCGGAAGCGCCGGTCCCCCCGGCCAGACAATCTGGAGTTCACCCACTCATGCGACCTCGCGTGACCATGGTGCTCGCCATCGTGGCGGTCCTCATCGGCGGCGGCATGCTGGTCCCCGCCGCGTACGCCAAGCTCTCCGGCGGCGAAGGCCTCGGCGGCATCGGCGGCGGCGTGGCACAGGTCCCCACGCCCGCACCGACCACGCCCCCGGAGCCCACGCTGGCCGCGGGCCCGGTCTCGGTGAACTTCAACGGCAAGTTCTTCTCCTGGGCGCTGATGGACCGGAAGACCGGCAAGATCAGCGGCGCGCCGAACATGGCGTCGACCAACTCGACCGAGTCGATGATCAAGGCGTGGATCGTCTCCGACTACCTGCGCCAACTGGACGGCAAGCCACTCAGCGCGGAGCGGAAGAAGCAGGCGGTCACCGCGATCCGGGACAGCAACGACCTCTCGGCCGAGGCGCTCTACAACGCCGGCGGGCGCAAGCCGGTGCTGACCCGGCTGATCAAGATGTGCAAGCTGACCGACACGAAGATTGAACCCACCCGGGCCAAGTGGGCGTACACCCAGATGTCGCCGCGCGACGCGGTGCGGATGGGCGACTGCATCGGCGACGGCACCGCCGCCGGACCGAAGTGGACGAAGTGGGTGCTCAACGAGATGGCCAACGTGCGCGGCGGCGTCAAGGACCAGAAGTCCGAGGCCGTCCAGGGCGGTCACTGGGGGATCGTCGACGGCCTGCCCGCCTCGATCACGTCGCAGGGGCCGGTCAGCATCAAGAACGGCTTCACGATGCTCTGGGCCGACGGCCAGTGGCACGTCAACTGCCTCGCGGTGACCGACGACTGGACCCTGGCCGTGATGATGCGTTATCCCGGCGCCGGCGACACGAAGACCCCCTCGTACGGCGCGAAGGTCTGCGCCAGCGTCGCCACCCAGCTGGTGACCCCGCAGCCGGGCGCCGCCCTCAAGGTGCCGCAGCAGCCGGTCGGGAAGCTCTGATGGCGGGCAGCCGGCGCCGACCCGGCAGCGACCACCGCACGCTGGCGTACAGCGCCGTCGCCGTGATCCTGGTCGGCCTGGTGCTCGTCTCGCTCAGGTTCGTGCCCGGCTCTCCGCTCCGCCCCACGGCCGGCGCGCATTCGCCCGCGGCGGGCACCCGGTCCGCGGGCACGCCCACCGATCGCAACGCCCGCCCCGCGCCGTCACCGAAACCGTCACCGTCGCTGGAGCCGCTGCCGTTCGTCGCCCAGGACCTCAGCGACCTGAACATCAAGGGCTGGTACTCCTGGAGCGTGCTGGACAAGCGCACCGGCGAGATCATCGGCTCGAAGAACATGGGCGAGACCAGCACCACCGCCTCGATGATCAAGTCGTGGATCGTGGCCGACTACCTGCGGCGGACGGCCGACGCCGGGCAGACGCCGAGCGAGGCGAAGCTGGACGACGCCACGCAGATCATCCGGGACAGCGACAACACCCGGGCCGAGCAGTTCTACAACAGCGTCGGCCGGTCCGCCTCGATCAAGCGGCTGATCCAGATGTGCGACCTGACCGACAGCAAGGTGGCCAGTGACGGCGGCTGGAGCCGGACCGAGCTGTCCCCCCGGGACACCGCCCGGCTCGGCCGCTGCATCGACGACGGCCGCGCGGCCGGCCCGAAGTGGACCAAGTGGCTGCTCAACGAGATGCGGCTGGTCCGCGGGGTGGGCGACTTCGGCATCCGCAAGGCGTTCCCGGCCGAGGTGCAGAAGACCATCGCCATCAAGAACGGCTGGATCGACCGGCAGAAGGAGCAGGAGATGCACATCAACTGCCTGGCGATCGGCGACACCTGGACGATGGGCGTGATGGTCCGCTACCCGATCGGCATGGGTTACGACTACGGCATGGACAACTGCGAGAAGATCACCGAGGCGCTGCTCCGCGACGCCATCTGATCCCACCCGCCGCGCGAAGCGGCGGTGTCCCGGTCCGCCGGGGCACCGCCGCTTCGTCGTGGGAGGGCGTCAGCCCTGGAAAAACTCCGGCCCGCCCTCGGGCAGGGCAGGGGCCTCGCCGATCGCCGCGGCGCGCCGGGCGAACTCGCGCAGCCCGGCCACCTGCCGCTCGCCCAGAGAGAAGTCGAGGGTACGGAAGTAGGTCGCCAGGGTCGCCGCGTCGAACGCCTCCCAGCGGGCCGCGGCCTCGGCCACCTGGTCCAGCTCGGCCAGGCACAGGTCGCGCGAGCGCAGGAACGCCTCGTGCACCTCCTTGGCCAGGCCGGGGTGGGCGGCGGCGAAGTCGCGGCGGACCGCCCAGACGGCGAAGACCATCGGCAGCCCGGTCCACTCGCGCCAGGCCTGGCCGAGGTCGGTCACCGCCAGGCCCCTGCGGGGCGCCTCGTAGAGCGCGCGCAGCGCCACGTCACCGATCACCACCCCGGCGTCGGCCTCCAGCAGCATCTGCGTGAGGTCCGGCGGGCAGCGGAAGTAGTCGGGGCGGACCCCGTACCGCTCCGCGAGCAGGAGCTGGGCCAGCAGCACCCCGGTACGCGAGGTGGAGCCGAGCGCCACCCGGGCGCCGTCCAGCTCGGTGAGGGGCCGGGTGGACACCACGTTGACCGAGAGCACCGGGCCGTCGCTGCCGACCGCCAGGTCCGGCAGGAGCAGCAGCTCGTCGGCGTGCCGCAGGTACTCCACCTGGGAGATGGGGCCGATGTCCAGGTCGCCGGCGACCAGCGCGGCGTTCAGCCGGTCCGGCGAGTCCTTGTGCAGGTCGACGTCGATCAGCGCGCCGGACCGCATCAGCCCCCAGTAGATCGGCAGGCAGTTGAGGAACTGGATGTGCCCCACCCGGGGGCGGGCGATTCGGTCGGCCATGACCCGACCGTATCCCCGGCCGGTCGGGCCGGCTCAGCGGGAGGGGGTCGGAGTGGCCAACTCCGCACACCGCTCCTGCCCGGTCCCGGTGGCGGGCCGGGCGGAGCGCTCGGCGCGTACCGCGCGGCGGACCGGCCAGGCCGCCGCCACGACCACCAACACCCCGGCCACCCCGCAGCCGGCGACCAGCGGCCGGGGCGCGGCCACCTCCAGCAGCAGGCCGCCGATCAGGTAGCCGCCCATCCCGGCGCCCTGCACGGCCGCCCCGAAGATCGCGAAGGCCCGGCCCCGGGCCACCTCCGGCACCCGCCGCGCCAGCAGCAGGTTGTTGAAGACGTTGTCGCCGCCGTTGCCCACCCCGCCGGCCAGCCAGATCGGCACGAGCAGCCAGGCCGCCGGCACCGCCGCCGAGGCCAGCACCGCCAGGCAGCAGCCGCCGAGCAGGACCAGCCCGGCCCCGAGCAGCGCGCCGTCGTCGGTGAGCCGGCGGGCGAGCCGGGCGAAGAGCCAGCCGCCGAGCACGATGCCCAGCGTCCAGGCGCCGGTGACCAGGCCGTAGACCGTGGTGGAGCTGTGCAGGGTCTCCCGGATGAAGAAGACCTCGATGACGTTGATGGCGCCGACCGCGGCGACCACCGCGGCGAGGCTGCCCACCATCACCAGCAGCAGCGGATCGCTGCGGAACCGCCAGGCGGGCGGCGCGGCCGCCGCCCCGGCGGCCGGGGCGGTGGGCCGCCGGCCACCCCGCCGGGTGCGGATGAGCAGGCC
>NZ_MUYZ01000012.1:0-53845 GCF_003013775.1 Micromonospora sp. MH33 | reverse complement strand
GGTCAGCGGGTCGCCGCGGCCCGGCTCCCCGGTCGCGGCGGCGGCCGGCGGCGCGGGACGCGGAGCCCGGGCGGCGCGCAGCCCCTCCTGGGCGTTGTTCCAGGCGGCGCAGGGCCAGGCCGCGCCCACGCAGCTCGGGCTGGTACAGACCCGGTCCTCGTCGGGCTGGTGGGCGTCGGCCACCGCGGTGGACAGGCCCCACAACAGCGGATCGGTCACCTCGGCCGGACGGTCGGTGCGGTCTGTGCTGGCTTCGGACATGAACAGGTCCCCCCTCATTCGAGCCGCCCCTCTGTTTCCAGAACGCCCGTACGCCAAACCTGGTCACGCCGGATCTTCTCCGCTCGCCTCCGCCCGTCCGGCGGAATAGGCTCGTCGACGTGGCGAGGTACTACGACCTGCACCCCGACAATCCCCAGCCCCGGGTGCTCCGGCAGATCGTGGACCTGCTCCGCGCCGACGGGGTGATCGCCTACCCGACGGACTCCTGCTACGCCCTCGGCTGTCGCCTGGACAACCGGGCCGGGGTCGAGCGGATCCGGGAGATCCGGCGCCTCGACGCGCGGCACCCGTTCACCCTGGTGTGCGCCGACTTCGCCCAGCTCGGCCAGTTCGTCAAGCTCAGCAACGCGGTCTTCCGTCAGGTCAAGGCCGCCATCCCGGGCAGCTGGACGTTCATCCTGCCGGCCACCGCCGAGGTGCCCCGGCGCCTCCAGGACCCGCGGCGGCGGGTCGTCGGGGTCCGCGTACCGAAGCACACGGTGACCCAGGCGCTGCTGGCCGAACTCGGCGAGCCGTTGCTCTCCAGCACCCTGCTGCTTCCCGGCGAGGAGGAGCCGCTGACCCAGGGCTGGGAGATCAAGGAACGGCTCGACCACGTGGTCGACGCCGTGGTCGACGCGGGGGACTGCGGCCTGGAGCCGACCACCGTGGTCGACCTGTCCGGGCCCGAACCGGAGATCCTGCGCCGCGGCGCCGCCGACCCGTCCCGCTTCGAGTAGCGATCGGCC
Source organism: Micromonospora sp. MH33 (assembly GCF_003013775.1). NCBI lineage: Bacteria > Bacillati > Actinomycetota > Actinomycetes > Micromonosporales > Micromonosporaceae > Micromonospora > Micromonospora sp. MH33. The sequence continues at coordinate 52,835 of NZ_MUYZ01000012.1, read as the reverse complement.
GTTCCACCCCGCCGCGCCGCGGCGGTGCGGCACCGTGGGAGCCGGCGGACGGTGACGGGGGTACGGCATGAGCGCACTCGTGCTTATCGCGGTGCTCGGTGCCACCGTGCTCATCGGCACCACCATCGGCGGCCGGTACAGCGTCGCGCCGCCCGTGCTGCTCATCGCCATGGGGGCGGGGCTCGGCCTGCTGCCGCCGTTCGCCAACGTGATCCTCGAGCCCGAGGTGGTGCTGGTGCTCTTCCTCCCGGCGATCCTCTACCGGGAGAGCCTGGTCATCAGCCTCCGCGAGATCCGGGCCAACCTCGTGGTGATCGCCCTGCTCGCCGTCGCGCTGGTGATCCTCACGATGGTCGCCGTGGCGTACGTGGCCCAGGCCCTCGGTGTCGAGCCCGCCGCCGCGTGGGTGCTCGGCGCGGTGCTCGCGCCCACCGACGCCGCCGCCGTGGCCGGCCTGGCCAAGCGGATGCCCCGCGGCATCCTCACCACGCTGCGCACGGAGAGCCTGGTCAACGACGGCACGGCGCTGGTGCTCTTCTCGGTGGCCGTCGGGGTGATCGCCGGCGGGGCGGTGCCCGACGCGCTCCAGCTGGGTGGACAGTTCGTCGGCAAGTCGCTCGGGGGAGTCCTCGCGGGCCTGCTCGTCGGCGGCGTGGTCGTCGTCATCCGCAAGCACGTCGACGATCCGATGCGCGAGGGCGGGCTGAGCATCCTCACCCCGTTCGTCGCCTTCCTCCTGGCCGACGCGGTCCACGCCAGCGGCGTGCTCGCGGTCGTGGTCGCCGGCCTGCTGCTCTCGTACGCGGGGCCCCGGGTGATCCGGGCCCGCTCCCGGCTCACGGCGTACGCGTTCTGGGACCTCTCCACCTTCATGATCAATGGCAGTCTCTTCGTGCTGCTGGGCATGCAGGTGCCCCGGTCGCTGCGCAGCATCACCAGTCACTCGCCGTTGGAGTCGTTCGGCATCGCGGTGCTGGTCGTCCTCGTCGTGGTGGCCACCCGGATGATCTGGGTGCACCTGTCCGTGGCGGGGTTGCAGGGCATCGACCGCCGGGAGTCCCGCCGCTCCCGCCGCTTCGACGCCCGGGTCCGCACCGCCGCCGGCTGGGCCGGTTTCCGGGGCGCGGTCTCGCTGGCCGCCGCGCTGGCCGTGCCGGTCACCACGCACGCCGGGACCCCTGTGCACGAGCGCGACCTGATCATCTTCGTGACCGTGGTGGCGATCGTGCTGATCATGGTGGTGCAGGGCACCACCCTGCCGGCCGTGGTCGCCTGGGCCCGCCTGATGGGCGACCGGGAACGCGAGCACGAGGTGCGCTGGGCCCGGATCCGGGCCACCGAGGCCGCCCTGGACGCGCTGCCCCAGGTCGCCGCCGAACTCGGCGCGTCCCCGGACACCGTCGAACGGCTCCGCTCCGACTACCAGGACCACCTGGCGGACGTCCGCTCCCCACGCAGCGACGAGGCCGACGAGGAGCGCGAGATGGCCCGACGGTTGCGCCTCGGCGTGCTGGACCGCAAGCGTCAGGAGGTCACCCGGCTGCGCAACCGCAACGAGATCGACGACGTGGTGCTGCGGCAGCTGCAGGCGGCCATCGACATCGAGGAGATCCGGCTGCTCGGCCCGGAGCCGGAGGACTGAGCGTCGCCGGGCGCGGGTGTCCGTTGGTGGACGCCGGGGAGGTTGAACGGGGAGCGGCCGGGGCGGATGCTGGACGGGCATCGATCCTCAACGATGGAGGAGGCATCCCGGATGCGCCGATCGCTCGCCGTCCTCGCCCTGACCGCCCTGCTCGCCGCCGTCCCGACCGCCGCGCGGGCCGGCACCGCCCCGGATCCCGGACTCGCCGCGGTGCGTACCCCCGGCACCGCCTGGGGGATCGACCCGGCCGGCGGCCGGCTGACCCTCACCGTCGACGACACCGTCACCGGCGCCGAACTGGCCGCGCTCCGACGCACCGCCGCCCGCGCCGGCGCGGTGCTCCGCCACGAACCCGGCCGGCTGCGCACCCTGATCGCCGGCGGCCAGGCGATCTACGGCGGGGGCGGCCGCTGCTCGCTCGGCGCGAACGTGCGCAGCGGCAGCACCTACTACTTCGTCACCGCCGGGCACTGCACCAACCTGGCCGGCACCTGGTACGCCGACAGCGCCCGCACCACGGTGCTCGGCAGCCGGACCGGCACCAGCTTCCCGGGCAACGACTACGGCGTGGTCCGCCACACCGGAACGGTGGCCCACCCCAGCGCCGTGTACACCTACCCCGGCCAGGTCACCCTCTACGGCGCCGGCAACGCGTACGTCGGCCAGGCGGTCTGCCGCAGCGGCGCCACCACCGGGGTGCGGTGCGGCTCGGTCACCGGCCTGAACCAGACCGTCAACTACGCCGAGGGCGCCGTGTACGGGCTGATCCGCACCAACATCTGCGCCGAACCCGGCGACAGCGGCGGCCCGCTCTACGTGGCGTCGACCGGCACGGTGCTCGGGATCCTCTCCGGCGGCAGCGGCAACTGCACCAGCGGGGGCACCAGCTACTACCAGCCGATCACCGAGATCCTCGCCGCGTACGGCCTCACCATCCCGTGACCGGCCGGGCGGGGGTGCGGCACGCATCCCCCGCCCGGGCCGTCGGGTCAGCCGGCGCAGTTGTTGTTGCGCGCCGGCTGGGTGAGCTTCTCCTGCGTGCCGAACTTCGCGTACAGCCGCAGGTAGCACGGCAGCTCGACGTCGCCGTAGTAGCTGACGGTCTGGTTGTCGTAGTGCGTCGTGCCGCTCTCGGTCACCTGCCAGCCGCCGCCGTCGCCCGACTGGATCTCCCAGTAGACGTCGCCGGAGCAGCCCTCCAGGCCCCGGGCCCAGGCGATGATGTTGGCCCCGTTGTAGATCTCGGACTGCACCAGGGTGCAGGCCGCCGCCTGCGCCGGTGCGGCGCCGACGAACAGACCCGCCGTCAGCAACGCCCCCGCACCGACCGCCGACATCAGCTTGCGCATGGTCCGACCCCTCCAAGGTGGATAGTGGATCACTTCCCCGGAGAGTAGCCGCTGGCGCAAACAAGTTTCAATATCGAGGATGCTGATCGTTGGAAATCTTCAGGGCTTGAGCACCACCTTCAGGCAGTCGTCCTGCTTGTTCTTGAAGATGTCGTAGCCGTGCGGCGTGTCGTCGAGCCGCATGGTGTGGGTGATGATGAAGCTCGGGTCGATCTCACCCTTGCTGACGCGCTCCAGCAGGGGGCGCATGTAGCGCTGCACGTGGGCCTGCCCGGAGCGCAGGGTCAGCGACCGGTTCATGAACGAACCCATCGGGAACTTGTCGATGAACCCGCCGTACGCCCCGATGGCCGAGACGGTGCCGCCGTTGCGGCAGGCCAGGATCGCCTCGCGCAGCGCGTGCGGCCGGTCGGTCTCCGCCTTCACCGCCTGCTTCGCCCGGTCGTACGCGTGCAACGCCGCCGAGGCGTGGTGCCCCTCCATGCCGACGGCGTCGATGCAGACGTCCGGCCCGCGGCCGGCGGTCATCTCGCGCAGCGTGTCCAGGACGTCGGTCTCCTCGTAGTTGATCGTCTCCGCGCCGGCCTTGTCCCGCGCGATCCGCAGCCGGTACGGGAACCGGTCGATGACGACCACCTGTTCGGCGCCGAGCAGGAAGGCGCTCACCGCGGCGAACTGGCCGACCGGACCCGCGCCCCAGACCGCCACCACGTCCCCGGGCTTGACGTCGCCCATCTCGGCGGCCATGTAGCCGGTGGGCAGCACGTCGGACAGGAACAGCACCTGCTCGTCCGGCAGGCCGTCCTCGATCTTGAGCGCCCCGACGTCGGCGTACGGCACCCGGACGTACTCGGCCTGCCCACCCGCGTACCCGCCCAACAGGTGCGAGTAGCCGAAGATGCCGGCGGGGGCGTGGCCCATGGCGGTCTCGGCGATCGCCGCGTTCGGGTTGGAGTTCTCGCAGACCGAGTAGAGGCCGCGTTGGCACGAGGCGCAGTCCCCGCAGGCGATGGGGAAGCCGACGACCACCCGGTCGCCGACGCGCAGCCCGTCCCGCGCCCCGGAGCCCAGCTCGACGATCTCGCCCATGAACTCGTGGCCCAGCACGTCGCCACGCTTCATGGCCGGGATGAGTCCGTCGAGCAGGTGCAGGTCGGATCCGCAGATCGCGGCCGAGGTGACCTTGACGACCGCGTCACGGGGGTTGAGGATCGTCGGGTCCGGTACCTCCTCGACGGCCACCCGGTTCGGCGCGACCCAGCAGTTGGCCTTCACGGTGCCTCCCTCACGCGGTCCGGCGGGCCGCCAGCGGGCGGGCCGGACGCTGCTTTGCCTGGTTTTGGATGCTCGTGCCGTCGGGCGTCCCGTCCGACCGGGTCAGCTCGCCGGTCTCGATGACCTGCTTGAACCGCCGCAGGTCGTCGCAGATCTGCTGCTGCGGGTTCTCGCCGAACGCCTTCGCGACCAGCGTGCCCACCCGGCGGCCCGGCACCGCGTACTCCAGTTCCACCCGCACCTCGGTGCCGTTGCCACCGGCGGCCGGGGTGAACCGGACCGTGCCGGAGTTGGGCACCCGGAAGCCGTCGACGGAGCGCCACCGGATGAGCTGCTCGGGGCGCTCCTCGACGATCTCCGCCTCCCACTCGACCGTCCGGCCGGCCGGTGCCTTCGCCGACCAGTGGGAGCGTCGCGGGCCGGTGGTGGTCACCGACTGGAGGTGGTACATGAACCGGGGCAGGTTCTCGAAGTCGTGCCAGAAGCGGTACGCCTCCTCGGGCGTGCGGTTGACCGTCACGGAGCCGTGCGCGAAGCCCTCCGGGCTGATCCGCCGGTTCCGGGTGGCGCGCACCGAGGCGTAGAGGTCGAGGGCGGTGATCCCGCCCAGGACGGCGAGGGTGAGACCGGCCCGCCGGCGCCGGTCGCCGCACCGGTTGCGGTACGCCTGGCCGGTCGCGGCCAGGTCCAGCACGTCACCCGCCACCCGGGTCCAGGGCCCCAGCCCGGCCCGCCGGGGCACCAGCAGCACCGCGGCGTGGCCGATCTCCCGGATGCCGGTGGCTCGCAGCACCGTCCTGGCCGTGCGCGAGTCGTCCACGCCGGCCGCCCGGGCCAGCCGTGACCCCGCCGCGAGCGCGGTCACGCCGAGGCCGAGGCTGAACCAGCCCAGGAAGCGAGCCAGTCCCTCCGACCCCTGGTCTCGGGTCGCCCGCTGGATCCCGAGATTGTCGGTCACCGAGCGGATCCCCATGGTCGTCTCTCGTGTCATACGTCGTCACCCCGTGCTCGAGAAGGTGTCGGTGCCCCGCTCGAGTGGGAGGTCGGGTACCGACAGGCCGCCGTGCCTTTCCCGCTAATCCCGGCCGCACACGCGAGCGGTCGGCCGGAGTGTGGAACCGGCGGCGGGAACCCGGCGCGGCACGGAAGCGCGGACCCGCGCGGCAACCTGCGCGGGCTGACCCGCGACCCCTCCTGGGACGAGCACCTGCGCCAGCACGGGGGCCGGCGGTCAGTCGCCCTCGGGGACGGCCATCTCGCCGAGCCGCGACCAGTCCTGCCCGGGCACGGTCGTGTTGACGATCCGGGGCGTCTCGGCCAGGTGCGGCGGAAGCGTGCGCTGGGCCTCGCGGAAGTGCGCCGACCGCACGTGCGCCGCGCCGGCCTCGTCGTCCCGGAACGCCTCGACCAGCACGTACTCCGTCGGGTCGTCGAGGCTGCGGGACCAGTCGAACCAGAGGCAGCCCGGCTCGGCCCGGGTGGCGGCGGTGAACTCGGCGGCGATCTGCGGCCAGCGGTCGGCGTCCTCGGGCCGGACCCGGAACTTCGCGGTAATGAAGATCATGCGCCTCAGGCTACCCAGGCCGGCGGCCCTCGGCAGCGGCTCGCCGCCGCCCCCGCTCAGCTCTTCGTGACCGGGGCGAGCAGCTCCGACGCCCGGCGGTCGGCGAACGCGGTGACCGCCTGCTGCCCGGCGCCGAAGACGATGGCGACGCCCAGCAGGGCGGCGGTGCTGTTCACCGTGGTCTCCACCAGGCCACCGATCACCAGCATGATCCCGACGACCGCGACGAGTGGACCGATGGCCAGCTTCAGCAGGCCCTGCTGGAAGGGGAGCTTGTAGGGCAGGCCACCGGAACGCGAGGTGATCATCGAGGGCAGGGCGCTGATGAACGCCCCGAGCGCCCCGGCGATGAGTACGAAGAAGAGCAGGCGCCAGGCCGGCACGCCGGCCGCGTCGGTCGGCGGCTTGAGCAGCTGCACGTCCCGGCTGCGCCACTGCACCAGCACCATCAGCGCCTCGGCCACCAGCGCGAAGACGGACAGTCCCAGCATCCGGTTGCGCAACCGGCGTACCGACTCGTGGAACTCGTCCGATGCCGAGTGGTAGCGCAGCAGCAGCGCCCGGACCTTGGCCTGGAAGCGCACCGGCGCCGCGGCGTCGGCCGACGCGTCGAAGTCCGTGAGCACCTTGTCGTCGGCCTTCAGGAACTGCGCGGCCGCGGCCTGGTACGCCGGCAGCAGGCCGAGCAGCTCCTCCGGCGTCCGCAGCTCCACCATGGCCCGTTCCACCGAGTGGATGCTCTGCCAGGCGTACTCCAGCTTGCCGCCGCGCAGCCACTCCACCACCCCGCTGCGGCCGAGCGCGGACTCCACGCCGGACAGCTGCGCGCGCAGCGCGGCGACCCGGGCGGGGTTCGCGGCGGCGCGGGTTTCGAGGCCGCTCAGCTGCTGGTAGAGGTCATCGAGCTTGGTGCGCACCCGCACCTGCCACACGGCGGCGGGCACGCCGGACCCGCCGCTGCCGCCGCTTCCGGCACCACCACCGCTCGCGGGACCACCGGCGGGCGCCGCCGGGGCGGGAGTGCCGGGTGTGCCCTCGGGCTGGGTCTCCTGGTCGATCATGTGACTGCCCCCAACCGGCGCGGCTCGCGCCGCTGCCCTCTGTTCCCAGTATCCGCAGGTCAGGGGCGATATGGCCAGGGCGGTTCGGACAGTTGACAGCTCCCGTGCCGTAGCCGTTCCCGACCCGACGGTCCACGGTGGCGCGGCCCGGCGTCGGCCCGGCGGCGCCGCCCGGCGGAACGGCCCGCCGTCCGGGCCGGCGGGCCGAGCCGTGCGGTGGATGCCCTCGTCGGCATCGATTTCGGACGATGGTCCGAGGTGGAGCGGGCGCGGGTCGGTCGAGTTCTCCGTGGACATCACGGCACGCACGCCCGGCGCCGCGGGCGGTCCGCGACTTCACCGTCCGCACGGTCGGCCGGTAGGCCGCCCGGCGCTGCCGGCCCGGGGGACACCGGGGACGCGTACCGGTCCGTAACCTGGGGCGGTGACCGTCTACGCCCTCGCCCAGATCACCATCCACGACCGGGCGCGCTACGACCGGTACGTCGCCGCCTTCCTGCCCGTCCTGGCGCGGCACGGCGGCCGGCTGCTCGCCGCCGACGGATCCCCGCGGGTGGTCGAGGGGAGCTGGCCGCACGAGAAGGCCGTGCTCATGTCCTTCGACAACCGCGAGGACTTCGAGCGCTGGTCCACCTCGCCGGAATACCGGGAGATCTCCCGGGACCGGGAGGCGGCCACCGAGGGAGTGGTCCTCCTGCTCGACGGGATCGGCCACGCCTGGCCGGCCTGACCGCCGGCACTACAGCCGGTGCCGCACCCAGACGTTCGGCTCGACGTAGGCGGCGTGGTCGTGTGCCACGTCGACCAGCACCGGCGCCAGCGCGCCCGGCACGTGCACCGGCCCGCTGGTGTCGAACGGCAGCCCGGTCCACCGCCGCCAGTCGACGAGGGTGCCGGTGACCGCCATCGACCGGGGCGCGACCCGCTCGATCACCCCGCCGGCCCGCACGTGCACCCGCAGCCACGGGTCGACCGGCAGGCCGTCGGGGCGGACCCGCGTCGCGTACTCGGTCATCGGCAGGTCGGGGAGCGCGGCCTTGCCGTTCGGGCGCACCGGCGCGACGAGGGTGTCGAAGCCCTGGCGGGCGGCCGCCTCGCGCATCGCCGCGAGCATCAGCCCGGACACCCCGCCGCCGCGCCGGTCCGGTCGCACGCAGATCTCCAGCGCGGAGACCAGGTTGGGGATGGCGCCGGTGAGCCGGTTGACGGCGGCCCGCTGGATCATCCGGTCCCACCCGCCGTCGGGCAGCTCGTCCTCCGTCCAGCGCAGCGGCACGGCGTACGCCCGGGCGACGGCGCGGCCCGGCTCGGCCGGGTCGACCGCGGCGAGGACGAACTCCGGGTAGAGGTCGTGGGCGACGCTGTAGTACACCGAGCCCATCGGGTCCCAGAGCATGAACTGCGGCCAGGCGCCGTCGAAGTCGCTGTCGAGCAGCGGCGCCAGGTCGGGACGCTCCGCCAGGCTCACGATGTCCAGGGTCACGCCGGGCACGGTAGATCGGCCACCGCCCGGTCCGCACGCCCTTTTCCGCCCGGACAGCGGCCGGTGCCCTGCGGCGCCGGCCGCTGTCCGCGACCAGGAGCGGGAGCTGCGTCAGGTGCCGTAGACCTCCACCTCGTACAGCCGGGCGGCCGGGTCGGTGGTCTGCGTGGGGGTGAGGACCTTGACCAGCAGGTACCTGCCGTCCACGGACATCGGGTGGCTGCTCGCGCCCGCCGTGTTGCCCCGGACCTGGGCGACGGTCGTCCACGTCGACCAGCCGGGGCGGGCCTGTTCCTGCGCCTTGTCCTGAGTGGCGCGGTAGGCGGTCCAGGAGGTGCCGGGGGAGGCGCCGACCGCCCCGGTGATGGGCAGGATCCCGAGGTCCTCGTTGTTGGCGCAGCCGGCGCCGTTGAAGTGGGTGAGGCTGAACTCCTCGATCTGGGTGTCGCTGAACCGGTAGCCGGACGGTGAGGCGGTGGGGGTGTCCGGACTCAGCTGCACCATGCCGAAGGGCTGCACCGGGCCGGGGACGGTGCTGCCGCCGGCACCGCCGCCGACCGGGTTCGGCGCGTTGCTGTCGTCGGTGCCGATGAACGGGTTCACGTACGGGGTGAGGTTGAGCGGCGCCGCTGCGGCGGGCGAGGCGACCGCGACGAGTGCGGACGTGCCGGTGACGGCGGTGGCCACCAGGGCGAGCAGGCGGGACGGGCCTGATCGGAGCATGAGGCGTTCCTCCTTCGAGGCGCGGACGACGACCTGGTGACATCGTTGTCATCGACAAGCGTCAAGGTCTTGTGTAGAGCCCCGGGAGGTGTGCTGTCAATGGCGGGCTAGGAGCCGGCCGTCGTCGCGGGGGAGGCGGGCGGCCGTTCGCCCGAGCCGCGGGCGAGCAGACGCGTCGGGATCACCACCTGCCGGGCCGGCCCGCGATGCCCGTCGATCCGGTCGAGCAGCAGTCGTGCCGCCCGCTGTCCCATCTCCTCCGGGTCGTGCGCGACGACGCTCACGCCCAGGACGTCCCCGAGGTCGACCTCGTCGAAGCCGACCAGCGCGGGGGGCGCCGGATGGCCCCGCAGGGCCCGCAGGGCGCCGAGGGTGATCCGGTTGTTCATGGTGAACAGGGCGGTCGGCGCGGGGGCGCGGCCCAGCAACCCGAGCACGGCCCGCTCGGCGGTGGCCACGTCGTGTGCGTTCTCCACCAGGTAGTCCGCCCAGTTCGCCACGCCGGCGGCGCGCATCGCCTCGGCGAAGCCGTCCAGCCGGTCACGGTGCGTGCTCAGGCGCGACAGGTCGCCCACCACTCCGATCCGCCGGTGGCCGACCGCGGTCAGGTGGGCGCCGGCCTGTCGGGCACCGTGGTGGTTGTCCAGCAGCACGCTGTCCACCGCCAGCGCGACCGGCGGCCGGTCGACGAACACGAACGGGATGCCGTGGTGGTGTTCGGCCGCGAAGTGGGCGTGCTCGGGGGCGGTCGAGGCGATCACCAGGCCCCGGACCCGCCGCTCCAGCAGCGCGTCGGCGAGCCGGCGCTCCCACTCGGGGTCCTCGTCGGTGCTGGCCGTGATCAGCTGCAGGCCCCGCATGCGCAACTCCCGCTCCAGGCCCCCGGCCAGCCGGGAGTAGAACGGGTTCGCCAGGTCGCCGATGAGCAGGCCGACCAGCGTGGAGGTGCTCGCGCCGCGACGGAGCTCGCGGGCCACCCCGTTCAGCCGGTAGCCGAGCTGGTCGGCGGCGTCGCGGACCCGCGACCGGGTGTCCGCGGCCACCCGGGGCTCGCCTGCGAGGGCCCGGGAAGCCGTCTTGATCGAGACCCCGGACAGCGCCGCGACCTGCGCCAGGCTCGGTCGACCAGCCTTCCGGTCCGTGGTCATGGCCGGAATTATGACACCCGCGCGCCCGGGCGGGCCGCACCGCGTCACCAGGCCTGACCGGGCCATGAAGGTGCTTCGCAAAATAGCGTTATACGATGCGCGTCAACGATGTCATGGGCTGACCGGCAGCACCGCGTCGCCGCTTGTCGGCAAGTTCGGGGAGCGTCGCGAACGTCACTCAGCGTGGCGATCGATATTACCGACTTGTTACGCAAATGAGCGACTTGAGCACTTGCGGAAGGGCTCCGGACGAGATTGGGTTGCCCACGACAACGAAAAGTGAGCGAAGGTCATAACCCCGCGGAGGCGGCCATGCCGTTGGCAAGGTGGTGGGAGCGATGAGCGGTCTGCCCGTCCTCCTGGAGATGCGCTCCATCACCAAGGAGTTCCCCGGCGTCAAGGCGCTCGCCGACGTCAACCTGGTGGTCCGCGCCGGCGAGATCCACGCGATCGTCGGCGAGAACGGTGCCGGCAAGTCGACGCTCATGAAGGTCCTGAGCGGGGTCTACCCGTACGGCAGCTACGACGGCCAGATCATCTACCAGGGCGCGGAGACCCGCTTCTCGGACATCCGGGCGAGCGAGAACGCCGGGATCGTGATCATCCACCAGGAGCTCGCGCTCATCCCGGGCATGTCGATCGCCGAGAACATCTTCCTCGGCAACGAGCCGCGCAAGCGGGGAGCGATCGACTGGAAGGCCGCGAACCGGATGGCGCTGGACCTGATGGCCCGGGTCGGCCTGCGGGAGGACCCGGACACCCTGGTGAAGGACATCGGCGTCGGCAAGCAGCAGCTGGTGGAGATCGCCAAGGCGTTCGCCAAGGACGTCAAGCTGCTGATCCTGGACGAGCCCACCGCGGCGCTCAACGAGGCCGACTCGCAGCACCTGCTCGACCTGCTGCGCGGCTTCCGCTCGCGGGGCATCACCTCGATCATGATCTCGCACAAGCTGAACGAGATCGAGGCGATCGCCGACCAGATCACCATCCTGCGCGACGGCCGGACCGTCGAGACGCTGAACGTCAAGGCGGACGGCGTCGACGAGGACCGGATCGTGCGGGGCATGGTCGGCCGCGAGCTGAGCAGCCGGTTCCCGGACCACACGCCGAAGATCGGCGAGGTCTTCTTCGAGGTGCGGAACTGGAACGTCCGCCACCCGATCTCCGCCGAGCGCCAGGTCTGCAAGAACGAGAGCTTCACCGTGCGGCGCGGTGAGATCGTCGGCTTCGCCGGCCTGATGGGCGCCGGCCGCACCGAGCTGGCCATGAGCGTCTTCGGCCGCTCCTACGGGGTGTACGAGTCGGGCACGATCATCAAGGACGGCAAGGAGATCGTGCTGAAGTCGGTGGCGGACGCGATCGCCCACGGGCTCGCGTACGTCAGCGAGGACCGCAAGGCGCTCGGCCTGAACCTGCTCGACGACATCAAGACCTCGACGGTGGCCGCCAAGCTGTCCAAGATCTCGCGCCACGGCGTCCTGGACGAGGTCGCGGAGTACCAGGCGGCCGAGTCCTACCGGCGGGAGCTGCGCACCAAGGCGCCGACGGTCGACGAGGGCGTCTCCAAGCTCTCGGGCGGCAACCAGCAGAAGGTCGTCCTGGCGAAGTGGATGTTCACCGACCCGGACCTGCTGATCCTCGACGAGCCGACCCGCGGCATCGACGTGGGCGCCAAGTACGAGATCTACGGCATCATCCAGCGGCTCGCCGACGAGGGGAAGGGCGTCGTCGTCATCTCCTCGGAGCTGCCCGAGCTGATCGGGCTCTGCGACCGCATCTACACCCTGTTCGAAGGCACCATCACCGGCGAGATCGCCCGGCAGGACGCGGACCCGGAAACCCTCATGAAGCAGATGACCTCGACGAAGAAGATGCAGACACGATGAGCCGAATCAAGGACCTGCAGAAGAACCTCTTCGGAGGGACCACGTCCAACGCCCGCCAGTTCGGGATGATCTTCACCCTGGTGGCGATCGTCGTCCTGTTCCAGATCCTCACGGACGGCCTGACCCTGCGGTCGGACAACCTGATCGCGTTGTTCAACCAGAACTCGTACATCCTCATCCTGGCCATCGGCATGCTGATGGTGATCGTCGCCGGGCACATCGACCTCTCGGTCGGCTCGATCGCCGCCTTCACCGGCATCCTGGTCGCCAAGTCGATGGCCGAGTGGTCGCTGCCCTGGCCCGTCGCCATCCTGTTCGGCCTGGTGATCGGCGCGATCATCGGCGCCTGGCAGGGCTTCTGGGTCGCCTACGTCGGGGTGCCGGCGTTCATCGTCACCCTGGCCGGCATGCTGCTCTTCCGGGGCGGCAACCAGTTCATCGGCAACGCGAACACGATCTCGGTGCCGGAGGGCTTCCGGGTGATCGGCTCGGGCTTCCTGCCCGAGGTCGGCCCGAACACCGGCTACAACAACCTGACGCTCCTGCTCGGCCTCGCCGCGTGTGTGGCCGTGGTGTGGCGGGAGTTCCAGGCCCGCAAGACCCGGCGGGAGATGGACGCCGAGCAGGCCCCGATGTGGATCTCGGTGCTCCGGATGGCCGTCATGGTCGGCGTGATCGTCTTCGCGTCGCTGCGGTTCGCCAGCGGCCGGGTCGGCACGAGCTTCCCGGTCTCCGGCATCATCCTGGTGGCGCTGGTGCTGGCCTACTCCTTCTACACCCGGAACACCGCCGGCGGGCGGCACATCTACGCCGTCGGTGGCAACTCCCGCGCCGCGGAGCTCTCCGGCGTGAAGCTCAAGCGGGTCAACTTCTTCGTCATGATGAACATGGCCGTCCTGGCCGCCCTGGCCGGGATGATCTTCGTGGCCCGCTCGGCGGCCTCCGGGCCGCAGGACGGCAACGGCTGGGAGCTGGACGCGATCGCCGCGGTCTTCATCGGTGGCGCCGCCGTCGCCGGCGGCATCGGCACCATCAGCGGCTCGATCGTCGGTGGTCTGGTCATGGCCGTGCTGAACAACGGCCTCCAGCTGCTCGGCGTCGGCACCGACCGGGTCCAGATCATCAAGGGCCTGGTGCTGCTGCTGGCCGTCGCTCTCGACGTCTACAACAAGAAGCAGGGCAAGTTCTCCGTCATCGGCAGCCTCACCCGCTCGTTCCGCCGCGACACTCCCGCCCCGCCCACGGCACCACCCGACGCGGACCGGGAGACCGCCCGCACGGCCGTACCGAGCTGACGTTCCGCCCCGCCTCACACCCCCTTAACACCTCTCCAGAAGGGCACCACCAGCCATGCGTAAACTGATCGGCAAGTCGATGGCCATCGGCGCCATCGCCGCGCTGGCCCTGACCGCCACCGCCTGCGGCTCCGGCCGCGACGGCGACACCGGCGGCTCGAAGGGCGACACCAAGGGCTTCGCGGCCGACTCCCTGATCGGCGTCGCCCTGCCGTCGAAGACCTCGGAGAACTGGGTCCTCGCCGGTGACCTGTTCACCAACGGCCTCAAGGAGGCCGGCTTCAAGAGCGACGTCCAGTACGCCGGCGCGTCGACCACCGTCGCGGACCAGCAGGCCCAGATCACGGCCATGGTGACCAAGGGCGCGAAGGTCATCGTCATCGGCGCGACCGACGCCGCTCAGCTGTCGACCCAGGTCGCCGCCGCGCACGCCGCCGGCGCGAAGGTGATCGCGTACGACCGCCTCATCACCAACACCCCGGACCTCGACTACTACGTCGCGTTCGACAACTTCAAGGTCGGCCAGCTCCAGGGCCAGGCCCTGCTGGACGGCATGAAGGCCAAGAAGCCGAACGGCCCGTACAACATCGAGCTGTTCTCCGGCTCGCCGGACGACAACAACGCCGGTGTCTTCTTCAACGGCGCCATGAGCGTGCTCAAGCCGGAGATCGACAAGGGCAACGTGGTCGTCGCCTCGAAGCAGACCGACGTCAAGCAGACCGCCATCCAGGGCTGGAAGGCCGAGGGCGCCCAGGCCCGCATGGACCAGCTGCTGACCTCGACCTACGGCAACAAGGAGCTGGACGGCGTCCTCTCCCCGAACGACACCCTGGCCCGCGCGATCATCACGTCGATCAAGGGTGCCGGCAAGAAGATCCCGGTCGTCACCGGTCAGGACTCCGAGGTCGAGTCGGTCAAGTCGATCATGGCTGGCGAGCAGTACATGACGATCAACAAGGACACCCGGAACCTGGTCAAGCAGACCATCGCCATGGTGAAGTCCCTGCAGGCCGGTAACGCCCCCGAGGTGAACGACACCAAGTCGTACAACAACGGCGTGAAGGTCGTGGACACCTATCTGCTGCCGCCGGTGGCCGTCACCAAGGCCAACGCGGCCGAGGCGTACGCCAACGACCCGAAGCTGGCCCCGCTCACCAAGTAATCTCCTCGCACCGAGGAAGGGCCCCGGAGTTCGCTCCGGGGCCCTTCCTCGTGCGCCTGGGTTTCGACCGCGGCGCGGTCGGGGCGTTCGCCGCCGACCGCGCCCGCCGGTCAGCGCAGGTGCGCCTCGATGGCGTCGATGACGCGCGGGCGGAGTTCGGCCGCGCGGATGACCGCGTCGACGGAGCCGACCTCGACGGCACGCTGGATGCTGTGCACCCGGTCGAACTCCGTGGCCACCTCGCCCAGCTTCTCGGCCCGGACCGACGAGCGCAGCTCGTCCAGTTCCGCGGTCAGCGCGGCACGGTCGGCGCCGGCGGCGGCCGCCACACGGGCCTCCAGGTCGCGCACCCGGGGGTCGGCCGCCGTGCGGGCGTTGACGTCCCCGGAGAAGACCACCGCGGCGGCCGGGGCACCGCCCAGCACCGAGGCGAACGATCCCTCCAGCGCCAACACGGTCATGTTGGGGTTCAGCGCCTTCGAGAACACCACGAACGCGCCGCCGTGGTAGCGCGAGATCACGCAGAACACGATGGGCCCGCGGAAGTTCACGATGGCGCGGCCGATCTCGGCCCCGTACTCCAGTTGCAGCTTGCGCATCGACTCGGGCGAGCCGTCGAAGCCCGACAGGTTCGCCAGCACCACCAGCGGCCGGTTGCCGCTGGCCGCGTTGATCGCCCGTGCGGCCTTCTTCGACGAGCGCGGGAACAGGGTGCCCGCCGTGTAGGTGTCCGGGCCGTCGGTGGGCGGGAAGCCGCGGCGCGGCACCGACCGGGACTCGATGCCGAGCAGGCACACCGGGATGCCGCCGAGGTGCACGTCCTGCACCACCGCGGTCTCCGCGTCGGCCATGCCCGCCCAGCGTTCCAGCACCGGGTGGTCCTGGTCGGCGAGCGCCCGCATCACGGTCCGGATGTCGAACGGCTTCTTCCGGTCCGGGTTGGCCGCGGCGGAGAAGATCTCGCCGACCGTGGTGAAGTCGCTGCCCGCCACGGTGTGCGGGAAGGCCGAGATGTCCCGGTCGACGGGGTCGCTCGTCGTCGCCCGCCGCGGCGCCGACTCGCCCGGCGCCACGTACGTGTGGTCGTAGTGCGCCATCAGCACGTCGCGCGCGGCGGGCAGGCTCGGCGCCCAGTACTGGGCCTGCCCGTTCGGGCCCATCACTCGGTCGTAGCCGCCGATGCCGAAGTTGTCCTCGGCCGACACGCCGCCGGAGAAGTCGAGCGACTGCTTGCCGGTGAGCACCATGGCCGAGTCCGGCGTCATCACCAGGACGCCCTTGGTGTGCATGAGCATCGTCGCCTCGGCGTTCCAGTACGGCTGCGCGCCGACGTTGATGCCGGCCACCACGATGTTGATCTCCCCGCCGGCCTGGGTGAACTCGACGATCCGCTTGAGCGCGGCCGCCACCCAGTCCATGTTCTCGGTGCCGGAGGTCATGGAGATCCGGGCGCCGGCGGAGAGCGCGTACCACTCCAGCGGCACGCCCATCCGCTCGGCCAGGTCCAGCGCGGCGATCACCCGGCGGCACTCCGGCTCGGACAGCGCGCCGAGCGACTTCGTGGGGTCGCCGAGCAGCACGACCCGGGTGACGCCCTGCGGGTGCCGCGGCGTCGGCGTGGTGACCACGCCCGCGACGATCGCCGCGCTGTTGCGCCCCCTGGGCCGGTCGACCGGCACCAGCGCGTGCCGGTCGTCGAGGTCGTGCTCGACGAAGTCGCCGAGCAGGCCGGTCAGCTCGTACGGGTACACCGTGTTGCGGCTGCTCGCGCGCAGCACCTTCAGCCGGTAGTCGTCGAGCGGCTCGACCGGCTCGACCGGCGGCTCACCGACGCTCAGCTCGGCGCCGCCGGTGGCGGTGAAGGAGATCCGTACGGCGATCTTGGTCAGCTCGCCGGTCCTGCGGTCGCGCTGCCGCGCGATGAACAGGATCTCCTCCAGCCCGGCCCCCGCGGTCGTCGGGCGCACCCGCCCGGCGATCATCTCCATCTCCTCGCGGGTGAGCTCGCTCGGCGGCCAGACGTAGATCACGATCCGGTTGGTCTGGAAGCGCGACTTCGACGGCCGCCGCGACTGCGCCCGGCGGATCGAGTCGAGGCAGGCGGCCACCGTGTCCTCGGTCGTCGGCAGCGCGACGAGCCGCCCGTCCTGCTCGCGCAGCTCGGTCAGGTCGCGCACCTGCGCGAACGCCACGAGGCGCTGGTCCGACGGGTTCTCCCGCGCCACGCACTGGAAGAGGTAGACCTCCTCGTCCGCCGACGGCAGCCGGGTCAGGTCGAACTTGCTCAGCCGCTCCAGCTGCATCCGCTGCGCGATGTACGGGTGCAGGCCGCGGATCAGCCGATCCTCGGTCATCCCGGTGTCCGACGACCGGAAGGTGAAGTGGTGGTGCATCACCGCGCCCGCGCGGCCCGCGACGGTGGCGGTGACCCGGCGGACCTGCCGCGGCAACGGGTGCGCGGCGACGACCTCGTGCAGCGCGGCCGCCATCGCGTCGAAGCCCTCCGGCTGGTCCTCCCACGCCAGGTAGATGTCGGCGTCGACGGCATCCGTGTCGCCCGCCAGCTCCGCGAGCCCGCGCAGCGCCCCGCCGAGCGCGTCGAAGCGCACCGCCGCCGAGACCACGGTCGAGTCCGCGCGCTCGGCGACCACGAACGTGCAGCCCGCGACCTCGCGGGTGCGGACGCCGGTGAGCCCCTTGTTGCCGTAGTAGCGCCGGGTCAGCACCTCCAGCATGACCGCGTTGTCCAGGTGGTCGCGCACGAGCCGCTGGCCGAGCAGCCGCACCAGCGGCTCGGTGCTGCGCACCATCGCCGCGATGCGCTCGGCGCGGTCCGGCGCGTCCGGGTGCGCGTCGAGGTGGCGCAGGTGCCGGCGGACCTCGGCGTAGACGCGGGCGCGGTTGCGGCGCAGCAGCGGCTGGGCGAACCAGGCGAACACCACGCCCCGCGCGAGGTCGGCGACCACCGGGAAGCGGACCTGGGTCGCGGCCACCAGCCGCTCCAGCGCGAGGCCCGCGGGCTCCCGCAGCGTCTCGTCCGGCGGCGGCTCCCGCAGCCACGACCGCAGCAGCGTCGCGACGACCGTGGCGTCGGCGGACGCGCGCTGCTGGGCCAGGAAGATCCGGAAGACGGCGGCCTCGAGCGCGGGGGAGCGCTCCAGGTCGGTGACCCCGTAGTGCCCGAGCGCCTTGCCGAGCTTGGCCTGGAACGCGCCCGGCAGCCCGGCCCGCTCGATGTCGAGGCTCTGCAGGTAGGTGTGGAAGTACTCGCGGGCGCTCGGGACGTGGCCGTCGCCGTCCTCGCCCGTCGGCCGGTTGCGGCTCAGCTCGGCGAGGTCGGCGAAGACGTTGACGAGCTCCAGCTCGGCGGCCAGCGGCCGGTGGCCGTCCTCGGTGGCCGCCTTGCGGGCGGCGAGGTAGTCGTCGAGCACCCGGCGGTCGTCGTGCGGGTCGACGTCGAAGCCCAGCAGCAGCCCGCGCAGGTCCTCCTGGCCGCGGGCGGCGCGCTGCCGCGCCGGGATCTCCACCGGCTCGGCGGGCAGGTCCAGCTCGACGGCGGCCGCGGGCGGGCCGTCGGCCGCCTCGGCGCCCTCGTCGGCGAGCGGCTCCAGCCGCAGCAGCGGCGCGCCGGCCTCCACCTGGCTGCCCACCGAGACGGCACACTCCTTGAGTCGCGCCCGGAACGGCGCCCGCAGCACCGTCTCCATCTTCATGGCCTCCAGCACCAGCACCGGCGCGCCCGCCTCGACCTCGGCGCCGACCGCCAGCGGCGTGGCGACGACCAGAGCGGGCATGGGCGACCGGAGCACGCCGCCCTCGTCGCGGCTGACCCGGTGCGTCACGCCGTCCACCTCGACCAGGTGGGTCGGCCCGTACGTGTCGGTGAGCACGCGGTACCGGACGCCGTTGACCACGATCTGCCCGGTGTGCCGGTCGAAGCGGTCCAGCTCGACGTCGGCGGTGCGGACACCCCCGGCCGTCTCGATGCCGACCCGGAACCGGTGCGCGCCGACCCGCGCCACGCGCATCCGGTAGCCGACGCCGCGCAGCTTGAGGTCCAGCGGCCGGCCGCTGGCGTGCTGCACCTGCGGGCGTCCGCCGGACGCCGTCGACAGCAGCCGCTGCCGCTCGACGCGTTCCTCCTCCTCGTACGCCTCGATGGCGGCGGCCGCCAGGGCGACGGCGGAGTGCCGGTGCGCGACGAGCCGGCCCTCGCCGCGGACCCGGTCGATCCAGCCGGTGTCCGCGCTGGCGTCGATCACCTCAGGCTGGTCGAGCAGGTCGAGCACGAAGCTCTTGTTCGTCGCGCCGCCCTCGATGATCACCGTCGTGTTCGCCATCGCCCGGCGCAGCCGGCCGAGCGCCTCGTCGCGGTCCCGGCCGTAGGCGATGATCTTGGCGATCATCGAGTCGAAGTCGGCGGGGATGGTGTCGCCCTCGCTGACACCCGTGTCCACCCGGATGCCCGGCCCGGCGGGCAGGTCCAGCCGGGCGATGCGGCCGGGGGAGGGCGCGAAGTCGCGGTCCGGGTCCTCGGCGTTCAACCGGGCCTCGATGGCGTGCCCGCGCTCCGCCGGCGGCTCGCCGTCGAGCCGCCCGCCGGCGGCCACGTGCAGCTGCGCCTTGACCAGGTCGAACCCGGTGGTGGACTCGGTGATCGGGTGCTCCACCTGGAGGCGGGTGTTGACCTCGAGGAACGCGAACAGCCGGTCGCCGGGGTGGTAGAGGAACTCGACGGTCGCCGCGCCACGGTAGCCGACCGCGACGGCGAGTCGCTCGGCCGACGCCTTGAGCTCGGCGGCCTGCGCCGGGCTGAGCACCGGCGACGCCGACTCCTCGATGACCTTCTGGTTGCGCCGCTGCACCGAGCAGTCCCGGACGCCGAGCGCCCACGCGGTGCCCTGGCCGTCGGCGATCACCTGGACCTCGACGTGCCGGGCGCCGGTGACCAGGCGCTCCAGGAACACCACGCCGCTGCCGAACGCCCGCGCCGCCTCCTGGCTGGTGCGCTCGTACGCGTCGGCGAGCTCGGCCTCGTTGGTGATCACGCGGATGCCGCGCCCGCCCCCGCCGGCGGTGGCCTTCAGCATCAGCGGGTAGCCGATCTCGGCCGCGGCCGCCAGGGCGGCGGGCAGGTTCTCCACGGCGCCGCGACTCCACGGCGCGACCGGGACGCCGACCTCCTCGGCGATGAGCTTCGCGCCGATCTTGTCGCCGAGCTGGCGCATGGCCTCGGGGCTCGGCCCGACGAAGGTGACCCCGATCTTCTCGCACAGCTCGGCGAACGCCGGGTCCTCGGCGACGAAACCCCAGCCCACCCAGGCGGCGTCGGCCCGGGTCTCCACGAGCGCGCGCTCCAGCACCGCCAGGTTCAGGTACGGGCGCGCGGACGCCGGACCGAGGTCGTAGGCGACGTCCGCCTCGCGCACGAACGTGGCGTCGCGGTCGACGTCGGTGTGCAGGGCGACGGTCTCGATCCGAGTCCCGGTCTCCGCGGCCAGCTCTCGGACGGCGTGGATGAGCCGCATCGCGGCCTCTCCACGGTTGACGATGGCGACACGGCTGAACACCCGACCGACCCCTCCGTTGGACCCACGTGTACGCGCCGCGAGGCGACGGCCCCCGGCAGTGATCACCTTTCCGCGTGCGGGCCGGCGGCGCCATGTCGTAACCGCCGAACCCTGAGCGGCGCGAGTTGTAGGAACCAAACAAAACTTTTTGGCTGTCCCGCCGCCGAGCGGGCACTCTACGCGGAGCCCCGTCCCGCTACCGGGGAGTACGGTCAGCGGGCGTTGCGGCCCTGGAACACGATCAGCCCCCCGATGACCGCCGCGGCGACGTACACGGACAGGACGCCGAGCCCGGCCCACGGCCCGATGTGCTCGGCGGCGAGGTTGCGGGTCGACTGGATGGTCAGCCCGGCGTCCATCGGGGCGAACCGGTGGATGCGGTGCTGCCAGGTCGGATCGGTGACGAACATGGCGACGACCGGCGAGCCGTACAGCAGTGCCAGCACCGCCGTCACCGCACCGGCGGTGTCGCGCAGGAGGAGCCCGAGCCCCGCTCCCAGCAGGGTGACGAGCCCGGTGTAGAGAACCGTGCCGATGGCCGCCCGCCGGGTGACGTCGTCGGCGAGCGACAGCGCCGGAAAACCGTGCGCCGCGGTGAACCCGTTGCCGGGCAGCGTCGCCCGGCCGGCCGCCAGGGACCCGGCCACCACCAGCACGCCGGTGGCCGCCCCGACGACGGCCAGGACCCCGAGCTTGCCCAGCACGACCAGGAGCCGGCGTGGTACGGCCACCAGGGTCGGCTGGATCGTCCGCGTGCTGTACTCCGCCGTCACCGTCAGGACCGCCAGGACCACGATCCCGACCTGGCCGAGGCGTACGCCCGCCAGCGACAGCTTCGTGAGGTCGAGGGTGCAGGGCGAGTCGCAGTGCGCGTAGTGCAGCGACCCGGTGACGGCGAACCCGACGCCCACCGTGCCGGCGACGGTGAGCAGCACCAGCCAGCCGGTGCTCGGCAGGGTCCTCAGCTTCGTCCACTCCGCCCGCAGGGCACGGAGCGGTCGCCGCGCCGTCATGCGTCCCGCCGCCGCAGCTGCCACCAGGCGAGCCCGAGGGTGACGGCGACCCACGCCGCGACCGCACCGGCCCCGGCCCACGGGCCGATGAGGGCCCACGGCTCGGCAAGCGTGATCGTCGGGGGCTTCGCCCGCTGGGTGGCCATCCCGCCCGCCAGGGTGGTGTACATGAGCCACCTCGGCGAGCTGCCCGGCAGGATCATGCCGATGATCAGCGGTCCGAGCACCAGGACGACGGTGATCGTGATCGCAGCCGCACTGTGCCGCAGCAGTAGGCCCATCGCGAGGCCGACGACGGCGACCCCGGCCATGAACGCGGCAGTGAGCAGCAGAGCCCGCAACACCGGACCGTCCAGGAGGGACGGCCGGGGGAAACCCGGCGGCGTGAAGCCGTGCGTGCGCAGGACCGGGATGGCGAGCACGAAGGCCCCGACCGCACCGGCCAGCCCCACGAGGAACGAGGTGGTACCGAGGACGATCGCCTTCGCGGCCAGCACACGGCCCCGGCGCGGGGTCGCGGCGAACGTCGTCCGGATCATGCCCCGGCGGTACTCCGACGTGGCGTAGAGGACCCCGATCGCGATGAGGGCCATGAGCCCGGCGACGACGCCGACCAGCGCGATCTCCACCATGTCGTCGTCCGGCGGCCGCGGACCGACCTTGCCGGTGCCCACCACGGTGTAGGCGCCGTCGGCCTCGGTGACCTGGCCGCCCCCGCGTACCCCGCCCTTCTCGCCGAGTCGGTCCTCGCCGCCGATCGCCTCCCCGCGCCAGGTGCCACCCGAGCCGAGCCGCACGTTGTCGAACGCGGCCCGGGCGCTGGTCGGCTGCTCACCGACGGACGAGTTGCCGCCGCCCCGTGACGTGTACACGGTCGCCGGCGACGAGACGTAGAAGCCGATCTCGACGGTGGAGGGCAGGTTCTTCGGCGTCGCCGTACCGATCTTCTGCCACCCGGCACCGTCGGCCGACTCGTATCCGGTGATCGTGGCGCCCGAGCGCACGAGCCGCAACCATCGGGCCCCGCTGCTCGCGCTGCCCCTGCCGTCGGCGTCGAAGTCCCATTGCAGGTGTACGCCCTGAGTGGCGGTCAGCATCACCGAGGCGTACGACGAGCCGGGCCGCGTACCGTCCTTGATCATGATGCCGGCCGCCGGCTGGGCGAACGGGCTCCGGTCCTCGAGCCTGGTCATCCGGTCGGAGCCCATGCTCACGTCGCGCCGGAACGGTTCGGTGGTCAACGAGGCGACCCGCACGGTGAGCGTCGTGTCACCCGTGACCTGCTGGTGCACGAAGTAGAACGCGTCGGCGACCGGGTCGCCGTGCGGCCCGCCGACGAACTCGGCGTGCTCGTTGATGTTCGTCCTGCTGCCCGAAGCGGCCAGGTAGCTCAGGCCGATGGTCAGGACGGCCGCGCCGAGCAGCGTGATGACCCAGCGCCGCACCGACCGCAGCTTGGTCCACTCGGCCAGCAGCAGGCGGGGGAAGGATTCGCGAGCGCTCACCGTACGCTCCCTTCGGTCCTCGGCGCTCCGGTCTCCGGCGCGAACTCGATGGCACCCCGCGTCAGGTCCATGTACGCCTCCTCGAGGGAGGCCCGGTGCCGTCGCAGTTCGGAGAACGGGATGGCGGCCCCGGTCAGCAGCGCCGACACCCGGTCGCCGGGCAGCCCTTCGACGACGACGGTGTCCGGACCGGCCACGGTGACGGTCGCGCCCCCGTTGGCGAGCACGGTCGTCGCCTCGGCCCGCTGCGCGGTGGTGACCTCGACGCGGTCCTTGGACGCCGCGGCCAGGAGCTTGGCCACGCTCGTGTCGGCGATGAGGCGGCCGCGGCCGACCGCGATCAGATGGTCGGCGGTGTCCTCCAGCTCGCTCATCAGGTGGCTGGAGACCAGGACCGCCCGGCCCTGGGCGGCCAGGGACCGCATCAGGTCCCGGATCCAGACGATGCCGTCCGGGTCGAGCCCGTTGACCGGCTCGTCGAACATCAGCACCGGGGGATCGCCGAGCAGGGCGGCGGCGATGCCCAGCCGCTGCTGCATGCCGAGCGAGAAGCCTCCGGTCCGGCGGCGGGCGGCCGAGGCGAGGCCCACCTGGTCGAGCACCTCGGACACCCGGCGCCGGCCGATGCCGTTGCTGTGGGCCAGCCAGAGCAGGTGGTCGCGGGCGCGCCGGCCCGGGTGCAGAGCCGAGGCGTCGAGCAGCGCACCGACCTGGGTCAGCGGCGTACGCAAAGAGCGGTAGGGGCGGCCGTTGACCAGAGCCTCGCCCTCGTCCGGCGCGTCGAGCCCGAGGATCAGCCGCATGGTGGTCGACTTCCCGGCGCCGTTGGGCCCGACGAAACCGGTCACCTCGCCGGGCCGGACGGTGAACGACAGCCCGTCCACCGCGACGGCGCTGCGGTAGCGCTTGCGTAGCGCGCGTACCTCGATCGTGGGTTCCATGGCAGGAAACGTTAGGCGGCGGTGACCGGCGGGCGCGTCACGGCGCAGAGGGGTCTTCCGCCGGTGGCGGCCTCCCTCGCGTGGGGGAGGCGGCGTCCCTGCCGGGATGGACGACACCGGTGTCGCGGCCGGTCACAATGGCGGGCGTGAAGGGGATCGGGCCGGCCGCGGCCACGGCCGCCCTCGGCGCCGTGGCGGTGACCGAGGCGGTGGCGGGCGCGTACGGCCGGCCGCCGACCGCGATCGGGGCTCTCGTCGCGCTCGCGCTGGTCGCCCCCGTCGCCCTGCTCCGCCTCTGGCCCGCGACGGCGGCCCTGCTGTCCGCTTCGGCGGCCCTGTCCGGCCTGATGATCTCCTATCCGGTCACGGTCGCCGGGACCACCGCGCTGGCCGTGCTCTACGGAGTCGCCGGCCGCCGGCGTCCACTTGGCACAGCCGGTGCCCTGGTCCTGCCCTTCGTCGGGTACGCGGCGTCGCCGCTGTCGAGCAACCGGCCGGGCGGGCGGTCCGTCGCCCTGATCCTGCTGGCGGTCGCGGCGCTGGCGGCCGCTGCCGGGGCGACCGAGCGACTGCGGGACGAGCGGAACCGGCACCGGGCCCACGAACGGTCGTCGGCCGCATCGCTGATGGAGTACGCGGCCCGCGGCGAACGGGTCCGCATCGCCCGGGAACTCCACGACGTGGTGGCGCACCACATCACCATGATCGCCCTGCAGGCCGACGCGGCCCGGCTGGCGACACCGGGCCTGCCACCGGACGGGGCTCGCCGGCTGACCGCCATCGGGGACACCGCGCGGATCGCCCTGACGGAGATGCGGCGTCTGCTGGGCGTACTCCGGGAGGACGTGGACGCCGCGCCGACACTTCGCCCCCAACCCGGGCTCCGCCAGCTCAACGCCCTCCTCGACGAGGTACGCGACGCCGCGGTGGGCAGTGGCGTACGCCTGATCGTGAGCGGCCGCGTCGAGCCGCTCGATCCCGGGGTCGAGCTGACGGCGTACCGCATCGTGCAGGAGGCGCTGACGAATGCCCGCCGCCACGCCCCCGGCGCGGCCGTCGACGTCGAGCTGCACTACCGCGGCGACGACCTCAGCGTGCGGGTCTACGACAACGGCCCCGGTCCCGCCTCGACCGGCGGCCGCGGGCACGGGCTGACCGGGATGCGGGAACGGGCGGCTATGGTCGGTGGCCAGGTCACGGCCGGTGCGGCACCGGGCGCCGGATTCCTCGTCGAGGCCGTCCTGCCGACGAAGGGAGCCACGCCGTGACGACCACCCGGATCGTCGTGGTCGACGACCAGGACGTCGTGCGTGCCGCCTTCGAGGTCCTGCTGGCGACCCAGCCCGACTTCGCGGTCGTCGGCTCGGCCGCCGAGGGCGGGCAGGCCGTGCGGATCTGCCGGCAGGTGCGCCCCGATGTCGTCCTGATGGACATCCGCATGCCGGGGATGGACGGCATCGAGGCGACCCGCCGCCTCCTCGCCGATCCGGAGCCGCCGCGGGTGCTGATGCTGACGACGTTCGACCTCGACGAGCACGTGTACGACGCGCTCGGCGCCGGCGCGAGCGGCTTCCTCCTCAAGGACGCGACCGCCGAGCGCCTGTTCGACGCCGTCCGCGTCGTCGCCGCCGGGGAGGCGCTGCTCGCCCCGACGGTGACCCGGCGGCTCGTGGCCGAGTTCGCCAGGATGCGGGTACGCCGCCGGGACCCGGATCCGGCCCTCCGCGCGCTCACCGCCCGGGAGACCGAGGTGCTGCGGCTGATCGCCGAGGGTCTGTCGAATCCCGAGATCGCCGCCCGGCTCGTGGTAGGGGAGGAGACGGTGAAGTCCCACGTCAGCCGGATGCTCGCCAAGCTCGGCCTCCGCGACCGGACCCAGGCCGTCGTGGTGGCGTACGAGTCCGGCCTGGTGGTCCCCGGAGACCGGTGAAGGACGGCTGCTGACGGGTCGCTCAGGACTGTTGGCGGGGCGCCACGAATCCGGGGGCCGGCTGCGGGGACTCGCCGGTGACCTGGGTGATGATCTCCGCGGCCACGTCCCGCAGCTTGCGGTTGCGGTTCTGCGACGCCTGCCGGAGCAGGGTGAAGGCCTCCGTGGCGGTGCACCGCTGCTGGCCCATGATCACTCCGAGGGCCTGGTCGATGACGCTGCGGGAGGCCATCGCGTCGGTGAGCTGCTGGTGCAGCAGCGCCTGGTCGGCCTGGCGCAGGATGACGCCCAGCGCCGTGGACCCCTGGTCGGTGAACGCCAGCGCGTGCCGGCGTGCGGTGTCGGTGAAGGCGCGCGGCTGGGTGGCGTAGAGGTTCAACGCGCCGAGGGTCACGCCGTCGACCGTCATCGGCAGCGACAGCGAGCTACGGATGCCGAGCCGGAGCGCGTGGTCCCGGTAGCGGCGCCAGCGTCCGTCGTCGCGCAGGTCGGACACCTCGACGACCTGCCCCTCGCGCAGCGCCGCGAGGCAGGGGCCCTCGTCGACCCGGTACTGGGCCTCGTCACCCTGCGCCGCGAGGTCGTCGCTGCTGGCGATCGTGAGGGCGCCGCCGTCGCGGCGCACGGTCAGCCCGCACGCCACGGCCGGAGCGACGACCTCCGCCGCGACCCGGACGATCTGGTCCAGGAACACGTCGACGTGAGGCGAGTCGGCGAGCATCGTCAGCAGTCGGCCGTAGGCCGAGGCCAGAGACGGGTCAGCAGCACCGGACACCACCGCTACCTCCTGTAATCCATGTGCCCGTTCGGTTGCACCGAAGGTGACGCCACTGCTCCGGCCTGCCCCTGAGGGAGCGCGGCCGGTGCTTTTCTGTCAGGGAGCCCACGTTTCCCCCGTGGGCGGGGGTGCCAATCGGGCGGAACGGGGCTAGGGTCGAGGTGGGTTCGGACATGAGCCCAGGACCAGTGCCGCGCCGCCGATGGTGGGCGCCGGCATCAACCCGGTCTGCCATCCTCAACGGAGGAGCAGTTCATGTCCGTCCACCACGCGCAACATCCCGAGGCGCGGGAGATCGCCCGCCCGCCGACCCTGTCCCTGGCGCTCGCCCGGGAGGGCCCGGCGGAGGTGGTGCGGGTCGGGGGCCCGCTCGACCTGGCGACCGTCGACCGGCTCGTCGACCTCGTGGACCGGCTGGTGGCCGGCGGACCGCCGGCGGTCCTGGTGCTCGACCTGAGCGGGGTCACCTTCTTCTGCGCCGCCGGCGTCAACGCGCTGCTGACGGTCCGCCGGCGAGTCGCCTCGGCGGGCTGCACCCTGGTGGTGCGCGAGCCCTCCCGGATCACCGTCAAGGTCCTCGACATCGTCGGCCTCATGGACGAATTCACCACCGAGTGACCTGCCTTTCCCTCCACGTCCGTCCGCGGAGGGCAGCGATCACACCGGACTGCTGCCCGCCGGTCTGCGGCAGATACCCGAGGTGGATCAGCCCGAAACGGCCCCGTGACCGCAGCCACGCGCTTCGGCCCGTGAGTCGACTCACGGGCCGAAGCGCCGTTCCCGGCCGCGCCTGATCAGAACGTGTCCGGGTAGCCGAGGTCGTAGTGGGGGGACATGGTCGAGGTCCAGGTGGTGCCGTCGAAGCGGTCGCAGAGGGCTTGGCTTCCGTCGCCGACGCGGCGGCAGTAGGAGATGGTGCCGTCGGTGTTGGTGAGCCAGGCTCGGTCGGTGGCGTAGCCCCAGTCGTTGGTGGGGGAGTAGCGGTTGGTGAGCCATCCGGTGCTGGTCCAGACGTTGCAGACGAGCGTCTGGGAGTTCTGGTCGCCGGCGCGGCCGCAGATGGCGGGTCCGTCCTTGGTGCTCAGGTAGGCGCGGTTCTCGTGGTAGGCGAGGTCGGCGCGGGGTGAGGTGGCCGAGGTCCAGGTGGTGCCGTCGAAGCGGTCGCAGCGGGCCTGGTCGCCCTCGCCGACGCGGCGGCAGTAGGAGATGGTGCCGTCGGTGTTGACGAGCCAGGCTCGGTCGCTGGCGTAGCCCCAGTCTCCCTTGGGTGAGGCCGAGGAGATCCATCCGTCGGGCCGCCGGATGCTGCAGACCAGTGCCTGGTACGTCTGGTCACCTGCCCGGCCGCACACCGCCGGCCCCAACCCCGAGGCGAGGTACGTGCGGTTGTCGGGGTAGCCGAGGTCGTAGTGGGGGGACATGGTCGAGGTCCAGGTGGTGCCGTCGAAGCGGTCGCAGAGGGCTTGGCTTCCGTCGCCGACGCGGCGGCAGTAGGAGATGGTGCCGTCGGTGTTGGTGAGCCAGGCTCGGTCGGTGGCGTAGCCCCAGTCGTTGGCGGGGGAGTAGCGGTTGGTGAGCCATCCGGTGCTGGTCCAGACGTTGCAGACGAGCGTCTGGGAGTTCTGGTCGCCGGCGCGGCCGCAGATGGCGGGTCCGTCCTTGGTGCTCAGGTAGGCGCGGTTCTCGTGGTAGGCGAGGTCGGCGCGGGGTGAGGTGGCCGAGGTCCAGGTGGTGCCGTCGAAGCGGTCGCAGCGGGCCTGGTCGCCCTCGCCGACGCGGCGGCAGTAGGAGATGGTGCCGTCGGTGTTGACGAGCCAGGCTCGGTCGCTGGCGTAGCCCCAGTCTCCCTTGGGTGAGGCCGAGGAGATCCATCCGTCGGGCCGCCGGATGCTGCAGACCAGTGCCTGGTACGTCTGGTCACCTGCCCGGCCGCACACCGCCGGCCCCAACCCCGAGGCGAGGTACGCCCGGTCGCCCGCGTTGCCCGTGGTCTGCACGTACCGACTGGGTCCGGCGGTCGCGCCGGCGGCGTTGCGCGCCACGATCGTGTAGCTGTACGCCTGCCCGGGCGACGCCTGCGTGTCGAGGAAACCCGCGCCGCCTACCGTCGCCAGGTGCACGCCGTTGCGCATCACCTGGTACTCGCTCGCCCCGGCGGCCGCGGCCCATTGGAGGTTCACCCGGCTACCGTGCGCCAGCACCTGTGGCGTACCGGGGACGCCGGGTTGGCCCGGCGTGACGACGTCGCGCACGTGGAGGAATTCGGCGGACGCGAAGGTCGTGCCGCCACGGTCGAGGCGCCGGCGGGAGGCGTAGCCGGACGTGTCGGTGAGGTAGGCGTCCTCGCTGATCTCGATGTAGGCGGCCGTGACCACCTCGACGTACGCGACGTGCCCGAAGCTGCCCGTGTCCCACTGGGCGATCGAGCCCACCGCGGGAGTCGTGTCGACCCGCACGCCGGCGCCCCGTGCCTTTTCGTCCCACTGGTAGGCGTTGCCGATCGGCGACCAGGACTGGGCCGCCCCGTTGGCCCGCAGCCGGTAGGCGGCGTAGCTCACGCAGTTGTGGCCGGGGCCCCACGAGCCCCACACGGACTGCCCGGTGTACCCGGTGCCGGCGAGGCAGCTGTAGTCCGTGGATCGGCACACCGACGTCTCGCCGGAGGCCGCTCGTGCGTCGGCCGGCGCCACCAGCGACGACAGCGCGGCGAGGAGGACAACGGTGAACACCCTCCACGCGCTCGGCGGTCGGGTCATGACGGTCCTGGTCCAGGTTGTTCGACGCATGTCGCTGTCCTCTCGGTCGGAGGTCGCCCGGTCGGGTCGGGACTCTGCTCGGTGCCGCCGTCGCGCCGCGTCGACCTGGCTTCGACGCGGGAGCGGGCGCCAGCCGTACGCCTCTCACTCGGCGCCCAGGGGTCGTCGTTCCTGATCCTGGACGCGGATGTAGTCGAGGCAAACGGCCTCGTCGTGGTGCCAGGGGAGCGGGACTTAGCCTCGGTCACCTGTGGACGTAGGGCCGCCAGTATCCGGCCGTGCAGCCCGTGTACCACATGCCGCTCGTGTTGGTCGCGTAGTCGTTCCAGCGGCAACTTCTCGGCACGCTGCTGCTGTAGGGCGGGTTGGTCTGGTAGCACCAACCACTCACGGGGTTGCACTCGTAGAAGTTCGGCACCACTGCCGCCTGGCTCGGTTCGCTAGGTAGGAGAGTCAGTCCACCGGCGATCAGGGTGCCGGTCAGGAGAATGCGCTTCAGGGTGTTCCGACTGGTTACCACGGGTCCTCCTCGTGCAGCTGAGGGATCGAGATCGGAGAGGAACAGCGAGCACGGGACGCGTTCGCATCTCTCGCCGTGGCGCCCATGGTTGCTTAGAGTGTCGGTTTGCTGTCGATCTGTTGCAGACGCCCCGGACGGGTGCAATAAATGCCCGGTGGGCACCGGAGGACGACGCGGCCGGCCGCACCATGTCGGGCGGCCGACGGCGGCGCGGTCCGGCTGGCCGACGCAGCAGGACCGGGTTGCCTGGCTGTTGCGCGTCAACCGCCTGTACGGGCGGAACGAGCAGTGGCTGCGTGGCGACGCCTTCGCCGGTGCCTTCCAGGGCGGCTGCTGGCCCGAGAAGACCAGCCCCTGCCGCATCTCGCGGTGGGAGACGGCGATCGTCCGGGTGCCCTATCTGGCGGTACGGCGGTACGAGGAACTGCTTCAGTTGCCCGCCAACAGCCTGGTGGCGCTGCTCGACGTGATCTACCGGTATTCGGCCACCGCCATCTGCAGTGCCCCGCTGCTGGACCGGGAGCTACGGGAGGGGGACCCGCGCCGGCTGACCCGGCTGGAGGAGTTGGTGGAGGCGGCCCGGTCCGACGATCTCCTTACGGGCTCGGACTGGGACGAGCTGACCACCTACCTGGCCGTCGCGCCACGACAGATGATCACGCCACGCTCGGCCTGGACCGACATTGCCGAGCGACTGTTGGCCGAGATGATCGTCGCCGACGGCCTGGCGTGGATGCAGCGTTACGAGGCCCTCAACCGTCTGCTCGCCCACCCCGTCGCCCAGCAGCACGCGGTGGCGGCCTGTGCGAGCCTGGCCGGCGACCGCACGAACCAGGTGTTCGTCGAAACCGTGAGCGCGCTGGACGCCAGCCCGCATCCCGATGCCAGCCGGCACGTGCTCGACCAGCTCGTGCGTCCGACGAACGACCGGGCCCAGTACGGCGCCCTCCTGGCGTGTGTCCGAAAGCTGCGATACGGACACTTCAGCGAGTCCCAGCTGCGATGCCTCGTGCCGATCGTCAACGAGCTCGCGCTCGACCCGGCCCGCTACGAGGACGCCCAACCGCTCGCCGCCGAGCTCCTTCGCCGGTTGCCGTCGGACGTGTCCGCCTCGGCAAAGGCCCGGCTGCGCCACGTCGTTACCGGTGATCCGACACTCAGTCAGGTGTTGGCCGCGGGCCGGCTCGCCGCAGCCGAGGCGGGGCACGTCCTCATCGCCCGGTTGGCGAACACCACGACGGCCACCATGCCCTGCGACGATCGGGTCTTCCACGATGAACTACTGCCGGTGCTGCTCGACGAGATGTTGTTCAGCCCGGTGTTCGACGTGCGCTTGTACGCGGCGATCCTGCTGTTCGGGACTCCGTACCGGCGGCCGCTCGCCGCCGCGCTGGCCCTGGAAGTCGGAAGCCACGCCGCCACCTTCAACGTCGACGTGGCCCACGCCATGATCGAGGCGCTGCGCATCCTCGGCGACGAGGACCAGCGGCCCATCATCGAGCGACTCAGCACGGCAGAGGGGGTCCCGCCCTCCATCACCGTCGCCGCGACACAGGCCATCGGGCACATCGGCGGGCGCAGTGAGGACCGCTACTGGAAGGCGGCCCTGAACCACCATGCCAATCTGTGGCAGGAGACCAGGAACAAGACGAACGCCTGGGCGTTGAGCGGTCTGATCTACGGGCTCGGCCTCGCCCACCACGGGACTCTGCTGAAGAGCGTGTGCGACAACGATCAGGCCCCGGCCATGACGCGTGCCGCCGCGTCGTGGTGGCTCAACCTGCCGCGGGCCGTACACGAGAGCGCCAAGCGGTAGTTCCTCTCCCAGCTCAGCTCGGCGATTGTGACAGGTCCACGGCCCGGCCCATCCGGATGACGGCCTCGGTGAGGATCGCGGGTGGGGTGGCGAAGTTGAGGCGTACGAAGCCGGCCCCGCCGGTGCCGAAGACGTGCCCGGAGCTGAGGGCGACCCGCGCGTCGTCGAGGAACATCTTCGCGGGCCCGGCGAGGTCGCTGGCCACCCCGGGCTCGCCGGCCGGCTGCTCGGTGGCGACGCCCAACCGGGTGCAGTCCAGCCAGGCGAGGTAGGTGCCCTCGGGCCGGCGGTGGGTGACGGCCGGCAGGTGCTTCGCCAGCAGGGTCTCCAGCAGGGTGCGGTTGGCGTCGAGGCCGTCGAGGAGGAGGTCGAGCCACGGCCCGCCGGCACGGAACGCGGCGGTGTGCGCGAGCACGCCCAGGTGGCTGGGCCCGTGGCTGACCTCTTCCGGCATGCGGCGCAGGTCGGCGGCGGCCTCCGGCCCGGCGACCGCGAGCGCCGCCTTGAGGCCGGCGAGATTCCACGCCTTCGAGGCGGAGGTGAGGGCGAACGCGTCCTCGGCGCCGGACACCGTGAGGTACGGGGTGAAGCGCGCCCCGGGCAGCACCAGCGGGGCGTGGATCTCGTCGGAGACCACCCGCACCCCATGCCGGCGGGCCAGGCCGGCGACCGCCTCCAGCTCGTCCCGGCGGTGGACCACACCGGTCGGGTTGTGCGGGTTGCACAGCAGGAACGCCGGCCGGCTGCCACCGGCCCGGGCGCGGCGGAACGCCTCGTCGAGAGCGGCGCGGTCCATCCGCAGGTCGGGTCCGAGCGGAGCCTCGATCACCCGCCGGCCCGCGTGGCCGGCGAACGCGTAGAAGGGCGGGTAGACGGGGGAGCAGACGACCACGGCGTCACCCGGGTCGGTGACCAGCCGGAGCACCTCGACGACGCCCATCATCACGTCGGGAACGACGGTGGTGTGGTCGACCCGGAAGTCGTGCCATCCCCAGCGCTCGTCGGCGAACTCGCCGAGGGCCTCGGCGTACGCCGTGCCGTGCGAGTAACCGGTGTCGCCGAGGTCGATCGCGCGGCGCAGCGCGTCGGCCACCGGCGCGGCGAGGGGCACGTCCTGCTCCGCGACCCAGAGGGGAAGCACGTCCGGCGGGTGCATCCGCCACTTCACGCTGCTGCGCTGCCGGAGTTCGTCCAGCGTGAGCGCGGTGAGCGGATTCCGGGCCGCGGAGCCGTCGGCGGAGGGGGCGGGGCCTGCCATGCCCACCACCCTAGGCCGTACCCCCCTCGGTGTCGTTCCGCTGCCTCGCGGCGGCCTGGCGCCGCAGCTCGTGGCGGGCCAGGGCGTTCCGGTGCACCTCGTCGGGTCCGTCGGCGAAGCGCAGCGTGCGGATGCCGGCGTAGGCCCTCGCCAGCGGGAAGTCCTGGGACAGCCCGGCGGCGCCGTGCACCTGGATCGCCTTGTCCAGGATCCACTGGACGGTTGCCGGGGTGGCGATCTTGATGGCCTGGATCTCGGTGTGCGCGCCCTTGTTGCCGACGGTGTCCATCAGCCAGGCCGTCTTGAGCACCAGCAGGCGCAGCTGCTCGATCCGCACCCGCGACTCGGCGATCCACTCCCGGATCACGCCCTGCTCGGCCAGCGGCCGGCCGAACGCGACCCGCTGCTCGGCGCGCGCGCACATCAGCTCGACGGCCCGCTCGGCGAGGCCGATCGAGCGCATGCAGTGGTGGATGCGGCCGGGGCCGAGTCTGGCCTGCGCGATCGCGAAGCCGTCGCCCTCGGCGCCGATCAGGTTCTCGACCGGCACGCGTACGTCGTGGAACGCCAGCTCCGCGTGCCCGCCGTGGTCGTGGTCGTCGTACCCGAACACCTCCATGCCCCGGGTGATCTCCAGGCCCGGAGTGTCCCGGGGGACCAGCACCATGGACTGCTGGCGGTGCCGATCGGCGTGCGGATCGGTCTTGCCCATCACGATCAGGATCCGCGCGTTCGGGTTCATCGCGCCGGTGATCCACCACTTCCGGCCGTTGATCACGTAGTGGTCGCCGTCCCGCTCGATCCGGGTGGCGATGTTCGTGGCGTCCGACGAGGCCACGTCGGGCTCCGTCATGGCGAACGAGGACCGGATCTCGCCGTCCAGCAACGGTTCCAGCCACTGCTTGCGCTGCTGGCCGGTGCCGAACATCGCCAGCACCTCCATGTTGCCGGTGTCCGGAGCGGCGCAGTTCAGCACGGCGGGCGCCAGATGGCTCCGCCCGGTGATCTCGGCGAGCGGGGCGTACTGCAGGTTGGTCAGCCCGGCCCCGTGCTCACCCGGCAGGAAGAGGTTCCACAGCCCCCGCTTCCGGGCCGCGGTGCGCAGCTGCGCGAGCACCGGCACCGAGTCCCAGGCCCAGCGGTCGCCGAGCTGCCCGAGCTGCTCGTGGAAGACCTGCTCGGCCGGGTGGATCTGGCGGTCCATGAAGTCCAGGAGGTTGTCGCGCAGCCCCTCGGTCCGCGGGTCCAGGGCGAAGTCCATCAGCGCTCCTTCAGGTAGGTCAGGCCGGCGTCGAGGAGCAGCTCGGTCACCTCGCCGAGCTGCTCGAAGCCGGCCCCGACGGTCTGGCCACGCAGGTGGCGGACGTGGATGCCCTCAAGGATCGCGGCCAGCTTGAAGGCCGCCAGGCCGAGGTGGAAACCGAGTCGCGGGAGGGCCCGTCCGCCGGCCGCCGCGTACCGCTCGAGGATCTCGTCCTCGGTCAGGAAGCCGGGCGCGGACGACGCCTCGGCCACCGCCGTGCCCACGAGCCGGCCGAGCCGCTGGTAGAGCACCAGCAGCGCCAGGTCGGCCAGCGGGTCGCCGAGCGTGGCCATCTCCCAGTCGATGACCGCGGCGAGGCGGTCGCGGTCGTCGACGAGGACGTTGTCGAGGCGGTAGTCGCCGTGCACGATGCCCGGCGCCGAGTCGGCCGGCACCCCGGCCGCCAGGCGGGCGTAGAGCTCGTCGGCGGCCGGCAGGTCCCGGCAGTACGACGCGTCGAGTTGCTTGCGCCACCGCCGCACCTGCCGGGCCAGGAATCCCTCGGGCCGGCCGAAGTCGGCCAGCCCCACGGCCGCCGGGTCGACCGCGTGCAGGGTGGCGAGGGTGTCGACCAGCCGGGTCGAGATGACCCGGGTGCGTTCCGGGCCGAGCCGTTCGAGTTCGGCCGCGTGCTGGTACGCCGTGCCGGTGACCCGCTCCATCACGTAGAACGGTGCCCCGAGCACGTCGACGTCCGCGCAGAGCGCGTAGGTCGCCGGGACCGGCACGTCGGTGGCGTGCAGCGCCGACATGACGCGATGCTCGCGGGCCATGTCGTGCGCGGTCGACAGCACGTGCCCCAGCGGCGGCCGCCGCACGATCCAGGTCGTCCGCCCGTCGCCGACCTCGTAGGTGAGGTTGGACTTCCCGCCGGCGATCAGCCGGGCGGTCGACACTCCCGCCGCCCCGGGCACCGAGGCGGCGAACCAGTCGGCGAGCCGGGCCAGGTCGAGGCCGGGCGGGTCCTGGAGCGTCGGGGCGGTCACGGGACCAGGACGCTGACGGTCTCGACGACGCAGGCCGGCTTCTCGGCGCCCGCCAGCTCGACGGTCACCTTCGCGGTCAGCTGGTAGCCGCCGCCGCCGGGCACCAGCGACAGCAGCTCCACGCCGGCCCGCACCTCGGAGTCGACCGGGACCGGAGCGGGGAAGCGAAGCTTGTTGGCGCCGTAGTTCACCCCCATGGTCAGCCCCTCGACCCGGTAAACCTGCCAGACCAGCATGGGCACCAGCGACAGCGTCAGGTACCCGTGTGCGATGGTCCCGCCGAACGGGCTGCGGGCGGCCCGCA
Organism: Micromonospora sp. MH33; assembly: GCF_003013775.1. NCBI lineage: Bacteria > Bacillati > Actinomycetota > Actinomycetes > Micromonosporales > Micromonosporaceae > Micromonospora > Micromonospora sp. MH33. Next base: position 17,567 of record NZ_MUYZ01000012.1, on the reverse strand, counting down.
CCGGGTCGACGTGGATCCACTGGTGGTCACCGGTCGCCTCGGCGAAGGCGTCGATCTGCTGCTGTGTGATCCGGTGCCAGTCGGAGTGCCCGAGGTGGGTGCCGACCGCCTGCTCCAGCTCCGCGATGCCCTGGAAGACCCTCATCGTCTCGCCCTCCCCACTCAGGCCTTCGGCCCGTCGGCGACGTACAGCACCTGGCCGGACACGAAGCCGGCGCCCTCGCTGACGAGGAACGACACGGCGTGCGCGATGTCCTCCGGCGTGCCGGTGGCCAGCTCGCCGGCGATCCGGTCCACGGCCGCCCGTACCGCCTGCTCGTCGGCGACGCCGGCCCCGATGCCACGGGCCGCTCCGGTGACGACGGCGGTGCGGGTGCTGGTCATGGGGCGTCAACTCCTCGGTGGGTGGGGATGGGGCGGGTCGGAACCGGGACGTACACCACCCGGCCGACGGTGGCGCCGTCGGCGAGCCGCTGCACCCCGGCGGCCACCTCGTCGAGCGGGAGGCGCTCGCTGACCAGGGGCCGTACGGCGCCCCGGGCGGCCAGCGCGGTGAGGGCACGATGGCACTCCGCGACGGCGGCCGGGTCGTGGCGCTGGTAGAGGCCCCAGTGCAGGCCGACGATCGAGTAGTTCTTCACGAGGGCGTGGTTGAGCGCGGCGGACTGGATCCGGCCACCGGCGAAGCCGACCACGAGGATCCGGCCCTCGAAGGCCACGCATTTGGTCGAACGCTGGTAGGTGTCCCCGCCGACCGGGTCGTAGACGACGTCGGCGCCCCGGCCACCGGTCTCGGCCCTGACCACCTCGACGAAGTCCTCGTCGTGCCGGTCCACCACCACGTCGGCGCCGAGCGCGCGGGCCACCGCCGCCTTCTCCGGACCACCCACGACGCCGATCACCCGGGCCCCGGCCGCCTTGCCGAGCTGGACGGCCGCGCTGCCGACGCCGCCGGCCGCCGCGTGCACCAGCAGCGTCTCGCCGGCGCGCAGCGCGGTCCGCCGGTGCAGGCCGAACCAGCCGGTCTGGTAGCCGATGTAGAGGGCGGAGGCCTCGGCGTCGTCGAGCGCCGCGGGCGCGGGGAACGTGGTCGCGGCGTCCAGCAGCGCGAACTCCCCGAACCCGCCGTGCGGCAGCGCGGCGCCGCCGAGCACCCGGTCGCCGACGGCGAACCCGGCCACCCCCTCGCCGAGCGCGACGACCTCGCCGCACAGCTCGACACCCGGCGTGAACGGCAGCTCGGGCCGGACCTGGTACTCGCCGCGGCACATGAGGACGTCGGGGAAGTTGGCCGGCGACGCCAGCACCCGGACCACGAGCTGTCCGGGGCCCGGCTCCGGGTCGTGCACGTCGAGGAGCCGCAGCACGTCCCGGGGCTCGCCGAGCTCGGTCACCCGCCATGCCTTCACCGGAACGCCCCCTGGTCCTCGAGCTGTCGCTGGAGCTTGTTCATGCCGCCCAGCCAGCGGTCCGGGTCGGCGGCGCGGTGCGCGTAGTAGTCGGCCACCCGGGGATGCGGCAGGACCAGGAACCGGTCGTCGTGCAGGGCCTGCCACGTCGCCTCGGCCACGTCCTCCGGGGTGAGCGCCCCGTCGCGGCTGAGCAGGTCCCGCAGCGGCCCGGCGTCGTCGAGCATCCGGGTCCGCACGCCCTGCGGGCAGATGGCCTGCACCACGACGCCGCGATGCAGGTACGTCGCCGACAGCCACTCCGCGAACGCGACGCAGGCGTGCTTGCTGACCGCGTACGCCGGATTGCCGAGCGTGGTGAGCAGCCCGGCCGCGGACGCGGTCACCACGAAGCGGCCCGCGCCGCGCTCGACCCACGCGGGGACCAGCAGTCGCGCGGCCCGCACGTGGGCCATGACGTTCACCTCGTGGCTGGCGGCCCACTCCGCCTCGCCGGCGTCCAGCCCGCGCCCCCGGTCGATCCCGGCGTTGCCGAACCAGACGTCGATGTCACCGAGGTGGCCGCGGGCCGTCTCGACCAGCGCGGCGACGCCCTGCTCGGTGGCGGCGTCGCCGGGGGCGGCCCAACCGCCGATCGCCTCGGCCACCCGCCGGGCCGCCACGCCGTCGAGGTCGTTGACCAAGACCCGCGCTCCCTCGGCGGCGAGTCGGGTGGCCAGCGCGCGGCCGATACCGTGCCCGGCGCCGGTCACGACGACGCCCTTGTCCCGTACCGGCATCAGACACCCCCGTTCAGGGTGAGGCCGCCGTCGACGACGAGCAGCTGACCGGTGATCCAGGCGGCGTCCTCGGAGAGCAGGAACGCGACGACGCTGCCGACGTCCGTGGGGACGCCGAGCCGCTTGAGGGGGTACGCGGCCGCGACCTGCTCCTCGCGGCCCTCGTAGAGGGCGGTGGCGAACTTCGTCTTCACCACGGCCGGGGCGACGGCGTTCACCCGGATGTCCGGGCCCAGCTCGACGGCGAGCTGCTGGGTGAGGTGGGTGAGCATCGCCTTGCTGGCGCCGTAGAAGCCGATGCCGGACGCCGGCCGGACGCCGGCCACCGAGGAGACGTTGACCACGGCGCCCCCGTGCCCGGCCAGCCAGGCCCGGTGGACCTGCTGCACCCAGGACAGCGCGGCGAGGCAGTTCACCTCGAAGACCTTGCGGGCCGCTGCCAGGTCCAGCTCGACCAGCGGGCCGTACGCCGGGTTGATGCCGGTGTTGTTGACCAGGAAGTCCGCGCTGCCGAAGGTGTCGACCGCCCGGCTCACCACCTCGGCCTGGTGGTCGGGGTCGTCGGCGTGCCCGGCGACGCCGACCGCGTGCTCGGCGCCCAGCCGGGCGACCGCCTGGTCCAGCGCCTCCCGTTTGCGCGCCGTGACGACCACCTTGGCGCCGTCGGCGACCAGCCGCTCGGCGATGGCCAGGCCGATGCCGCGGCTGGCACCGGTGACGATCGCCGTGCGACCGGCGAATCTGCTCGACGCGGCCTCCGACACGGCCACCCCCTCCGAAGTTACTAAGCGCTTGCTTAGAATGTGTCTGAGGGAGTGTGCGACAGCCTGGCGGGCGTCGTCAACAGCTCCCCGCCGGCTGGTTGTGGTATCAATGCCGGCCGAGGCTCAGGAGGGAAGGGTGGACGCGTGGTGACCGACAGCGCCGAGCAGTCCCGCGCCGACGCGACCCGCGCCCGGCTGCTCGAGGCGGCCGTCACCGCCTTCGCCGAGCGGGGCTTCCACGGCACGACGACCCGCGACATCGCGGCCGCGGCCGGGCTGAGCCCCGCCGCGCTGTACGTCCATCACAAGTCCAAGGAGGAGCTGCTCTACCTGATCTCGCGCTCGGGGCACGAGCACGTGTTGCGGCTGGTGCGGGAGGCGGTCGCCTCGTCCGCCGACCCGGCCGCGGCGCTGCGGCGGGTGGTCCACGACTTCGTCGTGACCCACGCCCGGGACCACACCACCACCCGGGTGGTGAACTACGAGCTGGCCGCGCTCAGCCCCGCGCACCACGCCGAGATCCGGGAGATCCGCCACCGCATCGAGCAGGCGATCCGGCAACTCGTGGAGGCAGGCGTGAGCGCCGGGGTCTTCGAGACCCCGGACCCGCGGATGGCGGCCGCCGCCCTGCTCTCCCTCGGCGTCGACGTGGGCCGGTGGTACCGGGACGGCGGCGACCTGGTCCCCGAGTACATCGCCGCCCGGTACGCCGAGATGGCGCTGCGCATCGTCGGCGCCCGCTGAGCGAAGGGTCACCACACGCAGGATCGGGGCAGGAACGCCCAGGCGATGCCGGCGGCGAAGCGGTTCCCGTGCCACTTCGCCATGATCCACTGACGATCCCGTTGCTGGAGCCGATCACGCTGCGGCCGCCGGCGCAGCTCGAGGACATGAACCCGGTGCGCTCGATGGCGAACTTGCGCGTGCCGTAGGCGTAGACGGGGCGGTCAGGGCGGTCACCGCCAGGACGGCGGCCAGACCATCGCGACCGGCTCACCCCGCGCCCACCAAGCCATCGCCACTTCTCGATTCACTTGGCGAAAACCTACATCGTTGTAGCTGGCACTGGCAATCTGCTACCTTGCGCGCATCGTCTAGCGAAAGAGCTAAATATGCGAATGTCCACCAAGGCGGTCGCGCTGGCAACGGCTCTGGGCATCGTGCTGGGCGCACCCCCCGCCGCCCAGGCCTACGTGGTGCCGCGCCACGCCGTCAACGTCTGCCAGAGCGCCAGCTTCTACGACAACTACGACTCGGCCTCGGGGCCCTACGGCCTCAAGCGGGTGCTGGAGTACGGCAACAAGATCGGTCACACGCCCGGCGCCCACCCGGTCTACAACGGCTGGGCGGCGACCTTCGACTTCGGCCCCAACGACTGGGGCTACATGCGCATCGAGTGCATCGGAGGCTACGACTCATGGTGACCTCATCCTCCTGGTCCGCGCGGCTGGCCCGCCCGGGCGTCGCCGCCGCGACGGCTGTCGCACTGCTGGCGGTGTCGTCGCCGGCGCAGGCCGCCAACGGCACCGTCGGTGTACGGGAGACGGTGTGCGCCGAGTCGTTGTTCGTCCGCACCGAACCGCTGGGCGCCTGGATGGGCACCCTGTACGCCGGGCAGACCTTCCTGGTGAAGGGGCCGCGGAGCGGGGGCTACATCTACGGCTTCGCCTACGGCCACGTCAATCGCAACGGCTGGGTGCAGGACGGCTGGTTCTGCTGAGCCGGGGCGCAGCGGTTCCGGTCACTCCACCTTGGGTGCGGCGCGGGAGATGATCGTGGCGAAGTCCACGCCGCCGGGCAGGGTGCCGAACGCCTGGCCGTGGTCGCCGCCGAGGCGGGAGGCGCAGAACGCGTCCGCGACGGCCGGGTGGCCGTGCCGCACCAGCAGCGAGCCCTGCAGGACCAGGGCGAGCCGTTCGACGACCCGGCGGGCCCGCAGTTCCAGGTCGTCGCGGTCGGACAGGTCGGCCCGCAGTTGGCGCAGCGCGGCGTCCAGCCGCGGGTCGGCGCCGGCGGCGGCGCTCACCTCCGCCTGGAACGCCTCCATGACCTGGGGCTCCTTGGCGACCGCGCGCAGGACGTCCAGCGCGGCGACGTTGCCGGAGCCCTCCCAGATCGAGTTCAGCGGCGACTCCCGGAACAGCCGCGGCATGCCCGACTCCTCGACGTAGCCGTTGCCGCCCAGGCATTCGAGGGCCTCGGCGGCGTGCGCCGGCCAGCGCTTGCACACCCAGTACTTGCCGACGGCGAGGGCGAGCCGCTTGAACGCCGTCTCGCCGGCGTCGCCGCGCGCGGACCGGTCGGTCGCTCCGGCCAGCCGCATCATGAGGACGGTGGCGGCCTCGGACTCGACCGCGAGGTCGGCGAGCACGTTGCGCATCAGCGGCTGGTCGACCAGGTACCGGCCGAAGGCCGACCGGTGGGTGGTGTGGTGGACGGCGGTGGTCACCCCCTGCCGCATCCCGGCCGCCGCGCCGATGACGCAGTCGAGGCGGGTCAGGTTGACCATGTCGATGATGGTGCGCACGCCACGGCCCTCGTCCCCGACCCGCCAGGCGACCGCGTGCTCGTACTCGACCTCGGCCGAGGCGTTGGACCGGTTGCCGAGCTTGTCCTTGAGGCGCATCAGGCGCATCGGGTTGCGCGTGCCGTCCGGCAGGACCCGCGGGACGAGGAAGCAGGTCAGCCCGCCCGGCGCCTGGGCGAGGGTGAGGAAGATGTCGCACATCGGCGCCGAGGTGAACCACTTGTGCCCGAGGAGCCGGTAGGTGCCGTCCGGGTCGGGGTGCGCGATGGTGGAGTTGGCGCGCACGTCCGACCCGCCCTGCTTCTCCGTCATCGACATGCCGGCCAGCAGCCCGCGCTTCGTCAGCGGCGCACGCAGCCCGAAGTCGTACGCCGTCGCGGTGAGCAGCGGCTCGTACCGCGCGGCCAGTTCCGGGCTGTGCCGCAGCGCGGGCACGGCCGCGTAGGTCATCGAGATCGGGCAGCTGTGGCCGGCGTCGGGGCGCCACGCGTAGAACTTGGCCGCCCGGGCGACGTGCGCGCCCGGCCGGTCGTCCGCCCACGGCGCGGCGTGCAGGCCGTGGGTGACGGCGGTACGCATCAACTCGTGCCAGGCCGGGTGGAACTCCACCTCGTCGATCCGGTGGCCGTAGCGGTCGTGGGTGCGCAGGACCGGCGGGTGCTCGTTGGCCAGCCGCCCCTGCTCGATCGCCGGCGCGGCGCCGCCGAGCCGGCCGAGCTCGTGCAGCTCCGCGGCGGCCCAGCCGGCGCCCTCCCGGTCCAGCCCGTCGAGCAGTGCCGGGTCGTCCGCCGCGTCGTAGCCGGCCAGCGGGGGAACCTGGTTGACGACCTCGTGTGTGGTCACGGCGACACTCCCAGCGCGCGGTGGATGAACCTGATCAGGTCGGGGATGGTGCCCGGGCCGGCGACCCCGGCGGCCAGCGGGCCGACCATGGCCTCGGCGAGGGCGCCGACCAGCGCGGTCGCGGTCAACTCGGGGTCCTGCGGGGGCAGTTCGCCGCTCGCCACTCCGGCCGCGACGTAGCCGGCGATCAGGTCGGCGTACGCGCGGCGGAAGGTGAGCCGCTCGGCGTCGACCGCCGGGTCGACCGGCTCGGCGAGCAGGGCGTACGCCAGGCGCGGGGAGCGCAGCGCGCGACCGGAGAACGTCTCGGCGACGGCGGACACCTGGTCGGCGGCGGTGGCCTGCCGCGCCGCGGCGCGGGCCACCGCGTCCACCTCGCGCTGGGAGGCGGTGCGGAAGACCTCGGCGAACAGCTGGGCCTTGGTGGGGAAGTGGCGGTAGACGCTGCCGGTGGCGACGCCGGCCCGCTCGGCGACGGCCGCGACCGAGCACCCGGCGTAGCCGTGCTCGGCCATGATCTCCAGCGCGGCCGCGACGAGCCGCTCGCGCGAGGCGCTGAGCCGAGCCTTCACCCGCTCGGTGCTCCGGTAGGCCACGCAAGAAGTGAACCATCATTCAGTCCTTGCCGGCAAGGTGCGCGCCCGGTTGCCTCCCGGGTGCCGGATTCAGCGGGCACAACGGTCACAGCTTGGAATCGGGGCCCCGTAGTGATCTTGGTGCGGCTCCACCGATCGGGTACCGTCCCGTGTCACATCGTCTTTGCACCAGCCCTGGCTGTCTGTTACACCCGGGGTCGATCGGAGGGACACCGCCCGTGACTTTCCATAGCGCAGTCCGCAAGGCCGGCCTCATCGTGGCGATCGCCGCCCTCGCGGCGAGCGCGGGATGCGCCAAGTCGGAGGACGGCGAGACCCAGGCGAGCGGGGTCAAGCTCGTCGAGAAGGGCAAGCTCACCGTCTGCACCCACCTGCCGTACGCGCCGTTCCAGTCCAAGGACGCGAGCGGCAAGGTGGTCGGGTTCGACGTCGACGTGATGGACCTGGTCGCCAAGGACCTGGGCGTCGAGCAGAAGATCGTCGACACCCCGTTCGAGGGGATCAAGTCCGGCCAGGACCTGAACACCGGCAAGTGCGACGCGGCCGCCGCCGGCATGACGATCACCGAGGAACGGCAGAAGGTGATGAACTTCTCCGATCCCTACTTCGACGCGACGCAGGCCCTGCTGGTCAAGACCGGCAAGTCGTACAAGTCGCTCGACGACCTCAAGGGCAAGAAGGTCGGCGTCCAGGCCGCGACCACCGGCCGCGACTACGCCAAGAAGTTCGAGAAGGAGAAGGGCCTGCAGCTCGTCGAGTTCGAGGACCTCGCCGCCGAGCAGCAGGCGCTGGCCAACGGCCAGATCGAGGCCGCCGTCAACGACCTGCCGGTCTGGACCGAGTACATCAAGGAACACGCGGGCGGGTTCGAGGTGACCGCCGAGTTCGACACCGGTGAGCAGTACGGCTTCTCGGTGAAGAAGGACGGCAACCCGGAGCTGCTCAAGAAGATCAACGAGGTGCTCGCCAAGGCGAAGCAGGACGGCACCTACGACACGATCTACGAGAAGTGGATCGGCAAGAAGCCGAACGCCTGATCCATCCGCCCGCGGCGGAGGGCGCGCCCGCGCGCCCTCCGCCGCGGCGACCTCCGCACCTCTCAAGGAGCGCCGAACCGTGAAGCTGCGACGCCGCCAACGAGAGCGGCTGTCCCTCTGGCTCCAGTACCTGGCCTTCGTGGCCGTCATCGCCGTGGTGATCCTCGCGGCGGACTGGGGCCGCCTGAGGGAAGCGTTCTTCCGCGTCGACATCATCGAGTCGATGTTCCCGACGATCATCACCGTCGCGCTGCGCAACACGATCCTCTACACGCTGGGCGCGTTCGCCTTCGGCCTCGTCTTCGGCACCGTCCTCGCGCTGATGCGGCTGTCCCGGGTGGCTCCCTACCGCTGGGTGGCGACGGCCTACATCGAGCTGTTCCGGGGGCTGCCCGCGCTGCTGGTGCTCTTCCTCGTCGGCTACGGCATTCCCATCGCCTTTCCGGAGCGCGAGATTCCGGGCGGCGTGTTCGGGTCGATCACGATCGGTCTCGGGCTGACCGCGGCGGCCTACATGGCCGAGACCATCCGGGCCGGCATCCAGGCCGTGCCGAAGGGGCAGATGGAGGCGGCGCGCACCCTCGGCATGTCGCACTTCACCGCGATGCGCACGATCGTCATCCCCCAGGCGTTCCGGATCGTGATCCCACCGCTGACCAACGAACTGATCCTGCTCACCAAGGACTCGTCGCTCGCCTACGTGCTCGGCGTGACGGCGCAGACCATCGAGGTGACCAAGTTCGGCCGGGACACGCTCAACGACCGGGTCAACGCCACCCCGCTGCTGGTGGCCGGCCTCACCTACCTGGTCGTCACCCTGCCCCTGTCCCAGGTGGTACGCCGCCTCGAACTCCGCTACGCCAAGGCTCGGTGATCCCATGACGACCAGCCAGTCCCAGCCCGCCGTCGAGATCCGCGACCTGCACAAGTCCTTCGGCCCCCTCGAGGTGCTCAAGGGCATCGACTTCGAGGTCGGCCACGGCGAGGTGGTCTGCGTCATCGGGCCGTCCGGGTCCGGCAAGTCGACGCTGCTGCGGTGCGTCAACCTGCTGGAGGAGCCGACCGCGGGCAGGATCTGGGTCAACGGGACCGAGATGACCGACCCCGACGTCGAGATCGACTCGGTACGCCGCGGCATCGGCATGGTCTTCCAGTCGTTCAACCTCTTCCCGCACCTGACCGTGCTGGACAACCTCACCATCGCCCAGCGTCGGGTGCTGCGGCGCGGACGCGCCGAGGCGGAGCGGGTCGCGCGGGCCAACCTGGACCGGGTCGGCCTCACCGACAAGGCGGGCGCCTTCCCGGCCCAGCTCTCCGGCGGGCAGCAGCAGCGGGCGGCCATCGCCCGGTCGCTGTCGATGGACCCGAAGCTGATGCTCTTCGACGAGCCGACCTCCGCGCTCGACCCGGAGCTGGTCGGCGACGTCCTCACCGTCATGCGCAAGCTGGCCGAGGACGGCATGACCATGCTGGTGGTGACCCACGAGATGGCGTTCGCCCGGGACGTCGCCGACCGGGTCGTGTTCATGGACGGTGGGGTGGTGGTCGAGCAGGGGCCACCGCAGGAGGTGCTGGGCGCGCCGCGGCACGAGCGGACCCGCTCGTTTCTCTCCCGCGTCCTCGACCCGACCCACGTCGCGCAGCTCGGGCGGCCCGACGAGGCCGCCGAGCCACCCGCGGCGCCGGGGCTGCCGGCCGACGACCGTCACCCGCTGTGACCGCCGGGGCGGCGTCGTAACCCCTGGCTAGGCTCGACCACATGGCAGATCCGTTCCGGGTACGCGTCACCGTCCGCGGCTACGAGCTCGACACGCAGGGCCACCTGAACCAGGCCGTCTACCTCCAGTACGGCGAGCACGCCCGGTGGGAGTGCCTGCGCGCCGCCGGCATCCGGCAGGACCGGCTCATCGCCGGCGGGGTGGGGCCGGTGGCCCTGGAGGTCACCCTGCGCTACCTGCGGGAGCTGCGCGGCGGCGACGAGGTGGACGTGTCCTGCGAGTTCCGCTGGGGCGAGGGGAAGACCTTCCAGATCGTCCAGGACCTGACCCGCCCGGACGGCACCCAGGTCGCCACCATCACCGGAGTGGGTGGCCTGCTGGACCTGGCCACCCGCCGGCTGGTCCCCGACCCGCGCGAGCGGTTCCGGGAGCTGGCCACCGACCCCGCGCCGATGAACCTCTGAGCGGCCTACCCGCCGGCGCGCAGGTAGGTGAGCACGGCCAGCACCCGCCGGTTGGTGTCGTCGCTGGGCGGCAGGTCGAGCTTGGTGAGGATGTTCCCGACGTGCTTGCCGACCGCCGCCTCGGTGACGTGCAGCCGCGCCGCGATCGCCCCGTTGGAGTGGCCCTCGGCGACCAGCGCCAGCACCTCCCGCTCCCGGGGTGACAGGGCCGCGAGGGGATCCCGGGGGCGGCGCAGCAGGTGCCGCACCACGTCCGGGTCGACGGCGGTGCCGCCGGCCGCCACCCGGCGCAGGGTGTCGGCGAACTCGGCCACGTCGGCGACCCGGTCCTTGAGCAGGTAGCCGACCCGCCGGCCGTCGCCGCTGTCGAGCAGTGCGGCCGCGTACCCGCTCTGTACATGCTGGCTGAGCACCACCACGGCCAGGTCGGGCCGTTCGGCGCGCAGGGTGACCGCCGCGCGGAGCCCGTCGTCGCGGTGCTCGGGTGGCATGCGGATGTCGGTCACCAGCAGCTCCGGCCGGTGGGTGCGGGCCGCGTCGACCAGGGCGGGCGCCGTGCCGACGGCGGCGACTACGGCGAAGCCGAACCGGGTCAGCAGGCCGACGAGGCCCTCCCGCAGGAGGACCTCGTCCTCGGCGAGCACGACCCGGGTCACGGGCGGCACGGCAGCTCCACCCGGACGAGGGTAGGGCCACCGGGCGGGCTGGCGAGCAGCAACCGCCCGTCCACCGCGGCGACCCGGTCGGCGAGCCCGGTCAACCCGGTGCCCCGGGAGGGGTCGGCGCCGCCGCGGCCGTCGTCCGCCACCTCCACGACCAGGCGGCGGTCGGAGCGGGTGAGCCGTACCTCGGCGCCGCTCGCCCCGGCATGCCGGGCGACGTTGCCCAACGCCTCGGAGACCACGTACCAGGCGGTGGTCTCGACCAGCTCCGGCACCGGCCGGGCGAGGTCGGCGCGTACGGTGACCGGGACGGCAGCCTGGGCGGCCAGCTCGCGGACGGCGCCGGCCAGGCCGAGTTCGGTGAGCTGCTGCGGCCGGATGCCCTGCACGATCCGCCGGAGCGTGACCATCAGCTCCTTGGCCTGCTCGTGGGCGACGGCCAGGGGCTTCGCGGCGGGGGAGTCCTCGGGCACGTCGAGCCGGGCCAGCCCCAGCTGGAGGGTGAGGCTGGTCAGCCGCGGCTGCGCCCCGTCGTGCACGTCCCGCTCGATCCGGCGGCGTTCCGCCTCGTACGCGCCGACCAGCCGGGCGCGGGAGCGGGTGACCTCGCGCAGGGCCGTGCCGTCGGGCGGGGCGGCGAGCAGCCAGCGGGCCACCGCGGCCTGCACCGCGACGAGCAGGCCGGCCAGGTAGCCCAGCCCCGGCACGGCGAGCACCCCCGCGACCGCGTACGGGACCGCCGCCCGCGGGGTGTCCACGGTGGTCCAGACCAGCACGATCCGCTCGGTGCCCCCGGCCAGCCACGGGCCCGCGACCAGCGTGACGTCGAGCAGGGCGAGCAGCGCGAACATCCCGTACGCCAGCGGCACGACACCGCCCAGCCAGGCCGCGTACGCCACCTCCCGCCACGCGGCGGCGGTCGTGTACCGCGCGGCCAGCCCGCGCACCCGTGGCCCGGGCAGTGGACGCCCGTCGACCACGCCGAGCCGCCACCGCTCGACCACGGCCAGCGGGGCGCTCGCGAGCGGCGCGACGGCCAGCGCGGCCAGGGCGACGACCGTGAGGAGGACGACGAGGGGGAGGGCCACGGGGCGACCCCGCTGCGCCGCGCTGACCACCGCGAGCAGTGGCGCCCCGACCACGGACAACCCGACCGCGAGGACGCCGGAGAGCGGCACGGTGGTGGCGGCGTACGCGAGCGCGCGCCAGGGCCACGCGGAGATCAGGTAGCGGCGCCGGCGCAGGGCCTCCGCCAGGTGCCGGGGTTCGTCCAAGGTCATGTCGTCACGCTAGCCAGGTCGTGTTCGGGCAGCCCAGCCGTCTGGACCCCGCTCTCGGGGTATGCCTGGCCCTACCGTGTTCCGGCCCGCCACGCCCAGTGCGCCGCCGCCCCCGCCCGCTGGACTGGGGTCATGGATCGTCACCGCCTCGGCGCCGCCTGCTGGCTGCTCGCCACACCCCTGTTCCTGGCCGCGAACGTGGTCGTCGGACTGGCCTGGCGGCAACCGCCGTTCAGCTGGGCCACCAACAACATCAGCGACCTCGGCAACGTGACCTGCGGCCGGTGGGACAGCACCCGGTCTGCTCGCCCTGGCACGACGCCATGAACGGCGCGATGGGCGCCACCGCGGCCCTGCTCGCACTCGGGGTGCTGCTCACCTGGCCGGCGCTCGGCCGCGGGGCGGCCGCCACCGCGGCGCGGCTGCTCACGCTCGCCGCCGCTGCCGGGTACGCCCTGGCCGCCGCCGCACCGGCCGACGTGGACGAGAACCGGCACTTCCTGGGCGCGCTGCTGATCTTCGTGCTGGGCAACCTCGGGATGCTGGTGGCGGCGCTGGCCGGGCGGTCGCCGGTGCTCGGCGGGCTGCGTGCCGCGAGCCTGGTCCTCGGCTCGACCGGGGTGGCCGGCGTGGTGCTCTTCCTCGCGCGGGTCGACGCGGGTATCGGGGTCGGCGGGATGGAGCGGGTGGCGGTGTTCCCGCTGCTGGTGTGGACGGTGCTGGTCGGGGCGCGGGTGTTCCGGGCCGGGCGGGATCGACGCCTATCCTGAGCGGGTGGAACTGGAGTTCAGCGGTGAGGTGTGGTTCTGGCGGGGGCCGGCGCCGTGGCACTTCGTCACCGTCCCCGACGAGCTGTGCGGTGAGCTGGAGGCGGCCTCGACGTCGGTCACCTACGGCTGGGGGATGATCCCGGTGACCGCGCGGATCGGGGCGACGGGCTGGCAGACGTCGCTCTGGCCGAAGGACGGGCGCTACGTGGTGCCCGTGAAGACGGCGGTCCGCAGGGCCGAAGGGATCGCGCTGGGCGACCGGGTGGACGTCCACCTGAGCGTCACGCGGTGACCGGTCGACGGGAACGGGAGCGGATGGACCTGGCGGAAGCGGCGACGCTGCTCGCGCAGGCGCGGCGGCTGGTGGTCTTCACCGGCGCCGGCATGTCGGCCGAGAGCGGCGTGCCCACCTTCCGCGACGCCCTGACCGGCCTGTGGGCACAGGTCGACCCGCAGACCCTCGCCACCCCCGAGGCGTTCCGCGCCGACCCCGCGCTGGTCTGGGGCTGGTACGAGTGGCGGCGCGGCGCCGTCCGGCGGGCCGAACCGAACCCGGGGCACCGGGCCGTGGCCGCCATGGCGGCGCGGGTCCCGGAGACCGTGGTCGTCACCCAGAACGTCGACGACCTGCACGAGCGCGCCGGCTCTGCGGCCCCGATCCACCTGCACGGCAGCCTGTTCGCGCCGCGCTGTTCGGCCTGCGCCGAGCCGGCGCCGGTGCCCGACGGCGGGGCGGAGCCGGGGGAGGGCCGACGGCTGGAGCCGCCCCGCTGCGGGCGTTGCGCCGCGCCGGTGCGGCCCGGGGTGGTGTGGTTCGGCGAGGCGCTGCCGGAGCAGGCGCTCGAGGCCGCCGTCGAGGCGGCGTACCGCTGCGACGTGCTGCTCACCGTCGGCACGTCCGGCCTGGTGTATCCCGCCGCCGAGATCCCGCAGGTCGCGGCGCGTCGGGGCGGCACGGTGATCCAGGTCAACCCGGAGGAGACGCCGCTGGACGCGGTGTGCGAGGTCAACCTGCGGGGAGCGGCGGCCCGCGTGCTCCCCGCCCTCGTGCGGGCCGCCTGGGGTGACGCCGCCCCGGCGTGACCGGGACGCCTACAGCCGGACCCACCTGCTGCTGATCACCGGGGTCATCTACCTGTCGCTGGGCACGCGACCACCGGCCGCAAGGGGTGACCGTGATCAGCCCGCCGGCTCGTCGAGGAAGGCGAGGGTGACCGCGGCGAACAGCGGCGAGCTGAAGATGCTGTAGTGGGTGAGCCCGGGCAGGATCGCCAGCGCGTGCCCGCCCTTGGGCCGGCCCTCGCCCGCCCAGCCACCGTCGCGCAGGCCGCCGTCGAGCAGCCGGAACACCTCCACGTAGTGGCTCGGCGGCGCCATGTCGGCGTCGGCGGCGACGATCAGCGTCGGCACCCGCAGGTCACTGACCTCCTCGGTCAGGTCGAAGTCCTCCGCCATCAGCGCGCCGATCTTGTCGAGCAGCCGGGGGAAGTCCTCCGGGCGCGGTGCCACCTGCTGGTAGAGCTGGTACATCGGGGTGTCCGTCATGAACTCCGCGGCGGCCCCGGTCACCTGGCCCTGTTGCGCCCGCATCTCCGGGTAGATGGCGTCCGACCGCACGTGCGCGGACGCCGCGACGAGCCGGCCGACCTTCTCCGGGTGGGCCACCGCGGCGCGCAGCGCCACGCCGCCGCCGAGCGAGTAGCCCACCAGGTGCGGCCGGTCCAGCCCGAGGTGGTCGATGAGCGCGGCGATGTCGTCGGCCATCGTGCGCAGGTCGAGCGGGCGGTCGACGTCGGCGGTGCGGCCGTGACCCTGCAGGTCGACGGCGATGACCTGGTGCCGCGCGGCCAGCGCGGGCAGCACCGGCCCGAACATCTCACCCGACCCGAGCCCGCCGTGCAGCAGGATCAGCGGGTGCCCGGTGCCGTGCGTCTCGTAGTAGAGGTTGATGCCGTTGACCTCGGCGTATCGGCCGACGCCCGCGACGTCCGTGGTCCAGTCGGTGGCGGTCACGGTGACGCTCCTTCCGTCCGGGGGTGTGGTGGCGGGTGGCGGACCCCGACGGCGCCGGCCGCGAGGTCACGGGCTGCGGCCTCACCCTACGCAGCCGCGGCGGCCCCGTGCTGCCCCGCCGCGCCGGGTCAGGAGAAGTGCGTCCGCGGCCGGGGGAGGCGTTCCCCGTCCACGACCAGGTCGACCTTCTCGTTGTAGAAGGCGACCAGCCCGGCGATCGGCAGCAGCGCGGCGGTGGGGAAGTCGTACGACCAGGCCAGGTCCGGATGGAGCCGGTCGCCGGCGCGCACCGACCAGTACCCGCTGGTGCGGCCCTTGTACGGGCAGGCGGTCCGGGTCGGCGACGGCGCGAGGTGCCGGAAGTGCACGTCGGTGCGGTTCAGGTAGTAGCGGGTCGGCAGGCCGGTCTCGAAGACCAGCACCGGCGAGGTCGACTCGGCCAGCACCGTCCCGTCCAGTTCGACCCGGACGTGGCGGGTGGAGCGCAGCGCGTCCACCCGGGAGTACGGGTTGCGGGGGTGGACGAAGACCTCCTCGTCCTCCTCGAACCAGGCGTCCAGCGCGGCCCAGTCGAACCGGATGGTGTCGGCCAGCCCGGGCGGCGCGTCGTCGCCGTACCACCGGGCGCAGCCGGCCCGGGCGAACTCGCCGACCCGCAGCCCGTGCACCCGCGCGGTGCCGCGCCGCGTCTCCTCGGTGCGTCCCTCGTCGACCAGCAGGTCCCGGCGGACGTCGTCGGCGGGGACGTAGTACTGGGGGTACGGCGGCCACTCCCAGACGTACCGGGCGCGGGTGGTGTCCAGCACCAGTTCGCCGGCCAGGAAGGCGCGGATCCGGCGGGGCGACGGCTCGATCCGGCCGACCTCGGCGGCCGGCGGCGGGTAGTCGGGCACGGTGTCTCCTCCCAGGTGGAATGTGCGGCGGACGGTTCAACGAGCCGATGTGACCTGGGGCACCTTCGCCGCCGGTGGGAATGAGACCGGCCGTCCGGGGTTTGCTGCCAGGTGTGACCAGTGCGCAGATTTCCCCCGCCCCGACCGCCGAGACACCCGGTGCCCTGAGCCGCGGGCAGGAGCTGCGCCTCGTGCTGGTGCTCGGCTCGCTGATCGCGATCGGGCCGCTGACCATCGACATGTACCTGCCCGCGCTGCCGGCCATCACCGCCGACCTGGAGACCACCTCGGCGGCCGTGCAGCTCACCCTCACCGGCACCCTCGCCGGGCTCGCCCTCGGCCAGTTGCTGATCGGCCCGCTCTCCGACGCCGTCGGCCGGCGGCTGCCGCTGCTCGCCGGGATCGCGCTGCACATCCTGGCCTCGCTGCTCTGCGTGGTCGCGCCGACCGTGCAGGTGGTCGGCGTGCTCCGGGTGCTCCAGGGGCTGGGCGTCGCGGCCACCTCGGTGGTCGCCATGGCCGTGGTCCGCGACCTGTTCAGCGGCGCCGCCTTCGCCCGGCTCTTCTCCCGGCTCATGCTCGTGATGGGCGCGGCCCCGATCCTGGCGCCCACCCTCGGCTCCGGGCTGCTGCGCTGGTCGGACTGGCGGGGCGTGTTCGTGGCCCTCGCCGTCTTCGGGCTGCTGCTGGTCGTGGTCGCGGCGGTCGGGCTCCGGGAGACCCTGCCGCCGGCGCGCCGCCGCCACGGCGGCGTCGCCGCCGTCGGCCGGGACTACCGCGCGCTGCTGCGGGACCGGACGTTCGTCGGGCTCGTGCTGGTCGCCGGGCTCGCCATGGCGGCGCTCTTCGCCTACGTGGCCGGGTCGTCGTTCGTCTTCCAGCAGCGGTACGGGCTGGACGAGCAGCAGTTCGGGCTGGCGTTCGGCGCCGGAGCCGTCGGTCTCATCACCGCCACCCAGCTCAACGTGCGGCTGCTGCGCCGGTACACCCCGCAGCGGATCCTGGTCACCGCGCTGGCCGTCGGCACCGCGGCCGGGCTGGTGCTGCTGAGCTTCGCGGCCACCGGCGTCGGCGGCCTGGCGGCCGTGCTGGCCTCGCTCTGGGTGGTGCTCGCCGCGGCCGGGCTCGCCATGCCGAACGCGCCCGCCCTGGCGCTGTCCCGGCACGGGGAGGCGGCCGGCACCGCCGCCGCGCTGCTCGGCGCGGTCCAGTTCGGCGTGGGCGCGCTCGCCGCGCCGCTGGTCGGCGTGCTCGGCACCGGCAGCGTGGCGATGGCCGCCGTGGTCGCCGGCGGCATGGCGGTGGCCCTGGTCGTGCTGCTCACCGTGGTCCGGCCGGCGCGGCTGGCCGAGGTCGAGCCGGTCGCGGTCGCCGTCGCCGCGCACTGACCGCCGGGCCGGGCCGGGCTCAGCGGGGGGCCGGCCGGCCCATGGCCGCCCCCAGCTCCGCCCGGGTGGAGATGCCGAGCTTGCGGTACACCCGGGCGAGGTTGGCCTCCACGGTCTTCGGGCTGATGAACAGCTCGTCGGCGATGGCCCGGTTCGTCCGTCCGCCGGCGGCGAGCCGGGCCACCCGTTCCTCGGTGGCGGTCAGCGCGGTGGCGGTCGGGGCACGCCGGCCGATCCGGGCCAGTTCCGCCTGCGCCCGTTCGGCGAAGGCGACGGCCCCCAGCGCGGTGAATTCGGTGACCGCCGCCTCAAGTGCCTCCCGGGCCTCCCGACGGCGGCGGGCCCGGCGGCACGCGCGGCCGGCGACCAGCAGGCAGCGGGCCCGGTCCAGGGGCAGCACGTCCGCCGGCACGGCGGCGCGGGC
>NZ_MUYZ01000119.1:0-18014 GCF_003013775.1 Micromonospora sp. MH33 | reverse complement strand
GGCCGCGGCGCGCCGCGTCACCAGGGCGGAGCGGACGGCCAGGTCGGCCCGCCAGGCCCGGACCCACTGGGCGCGGTGCTCGGCGATGCCGTCCGACCGGTACGCCAGCGGCCAGCGCAGCGAGCGGCGGAACTCGTGCCGGCGCCGGTGCAGCGGCTCCGGCATCGGCAGCAGCCGCACCTCGGCGGCCCCGAGCCGCCAGCTCCGTTCCGTGCCGTCCGGCGAGCGGCCGAGCAGCGTCACGTCCCACCCGGCCTCGGCGGCGGACCGGGCGACCTTCTGCACCCGGGAGTCGCCCTCGACCTTGTTGTCGACGAGCATGACGATCCGGCCGCGGCGCGGCGGCGTCGCCTCGTCGTGTGCCACTGCTGGTCCTCCGCTGGTCGGCCGGCCTTCCCGGCGCGACACCACGATGGTGGAGGCATCCGTCGCCCGGGCTACGCCGACGTGACGGCAAGGTGACCGAGAGGAGGCGGTTGGGCGGTGGCCGGCGCCACGCCGCGCTGGGGCACCTCGGCGCGCGGCGCGACCCCCGGTGGGACAGCGGTCGGGCGGGTGACGGAGAGTGGATCACCGTGAGGTACCTGCGCAGCGACGGCCGCGTCGCCATCCGCCGCCCCCGCCCCGACGACGAGGCGGAGTTCGTCGCCGCCGCCCGGCGCAGCCACGACCTGCACCACCCGTGGCTCTCCGCGCCGGACGACGCCGGCCGGTACGCCGCGTACCTGCGCAAGATCCGGGGGCGGGACAGCTCCGGGTACCTGCTCTGCGACCGGGCCACCGGCGAGATCGCCGGGTACGCGAACATCAGCGGCATCGTCATGGGCGCGCTGCGCGGCGGCTACCTCGGCTACGCCGCCTTCCTGCCGTACGCCGGCACCGGGCACGCCTCCGCCGGGGTCCGGCTGGTGATCGAGCACGCGTTCACCGCCCTCGGGCTGCACCGGCTGGAGGCGAACATCCAGCCCGGCAACGAGCCGTCGAAGCGGCTGGCCCAGCGGCTGGGGTTCCGGCTGGAGGGCTTCTCGCCGGACTACCTGTTCATCGACGGCGCCTGGCGGGACCACGAGCGCTGGGCGATCACCGCGCCGGAGCCGGGGCGGGGCTGAGAGCGCGGCGGCGGCCACCGAACGGCGACCACCACCGGCGTCGTCGGCTCCGCCCCCGGCCCGGCCCGGCGGTCAGCTGCCCGGCTTCGGGAAGGCCACCGGGCTGCGGTGCCCGGCCCGGTCCACCGCCCGGACGCCGAAGAACACGTTGTCCTTGGACAGGTCGATGGTCACCTCGGTGACGTCGCCGACCGGCAGCACCTTCTGCCACTCGGGGGCGGTGGTCTCCCGCCACACCACCCCGCGCAGGTAGCGGTCCCGCCGGTAGATCACCCGGACCCGCATCGCCGGGTGGCCAGCACCCGGGCCAGTTCCAGGACCAACGCCACGCCGGAGGCGTCGTCGTCGGCGCCCGGGGCGTCGCTGACCGCGTCCATCACGTCGGTGGCCCGGGAGTCGTAGTGGCCGGTGATCACGTAGACCCGGTCCGGCGTGGTGTCGCCGCGCAGGGTGGCCACCACGTTGGTGATGGTGGTGGCGGTGGGGATGCGGGAGGCCGGCTGCTGGACGTACGACTGGAGCTCGACGGTCATCCGGCCGCCGGAGGCGGCGGCGTACCCGGCGAGCTGAGCGTGGATCCAGTCCCGGGCGGCGCCGATGCCGCGTACCGGATCGTTCTGGTCCGACAGGGTGTGCCGGGTGCCGAACGCGGCGAGCCGGCGGACGGTGGCCTCGATCCGGTCCCGGTCGATCTCGCGCAGCAGCGCGGTCAGCTCGCGGTCCGGCGGCTGCGGCCGGACCGGGTGGCCGGGGCCGGGGGGCATGACGGACTCGGTGGCGGCGGCCAGCGGGGCGGCGACGGTGGCGGCGGTGGCCGCGGCGGAGGCGGTGAGGAAGGTGCGCCGGGTGGACCTCGTGGGCCGACCCCCGGCGGTCTCGTGGGTTCCCATCAGGGCATCCTCGCCCCGAACGGCGATGTTTGTCCATATAGGCGGAGGTGGATGTCGGGCGATTCATCCGGAGCACCCGCACGAGGTGCGCAGCGGCGAGCTGACCCGCACCGGAGCCAAGCCGTACACCCCGTACTACGGCACGGCGGACACCACCCAGCTCTGGCTGATCCTGCTCTCCGGGTACTGGCGGTGGACCCGCGACGACGACATGGTCCGCCGGCTGTCGGAGCACGCGCTCGCCGCCCTGCACTGGATCGACGACTACGGCGACCGGGACGGCGACGGGTACGTCGAGTACGGAACCCGCTCGCCGGAGGGGTTGGGTAACCAGTGCTGGCGGGACTCCCCGGACGGGGTCTGCTTCTCCGACGGGCGCATCCCGGTGCTGCCGATCGCCACCTGTGAGATCCAGGGCTACACCTACGACGCGAAGCTGCGCCTGGCCGAGCTGGCCGAGCTGGCCGAGCTGGCCGAGCTGGCCGAGGGGCCGCTCGCGGACCCGGTGCTGGCCGCCCGGCTGCAGGCGGACGCCGCCTTCGGCCGCCGCTGGAACGTCGAGGCGGTCAGCCGGACCGGGTACGTCCGGCTCGCCCCCGACTGACGGCCACGTTTGTCGGGGTCCTCGGCGGGAACGGCAGCAGGCATGACGAAACCTCGTGTGGTGATCGTGGGGGCCGGGTTCGCCGGATACCACGCGGCGAAGACGTTGAGCCGGCTTGCCGGCAAGCGGGCCGAGATTGTCCTGCTGAACACGACCGACTACTTCCTGTACCTGCCGCTGCTGCCCGAGGTCGCCGCCGGGGTGATCGAGCCCACCCGGATCTCCGTGCCGCTCGCCGGCACGCTCGACGGCGTCCGCGTGGTCATCGGCGAGGCGGACCGCGTCGACCTGCAGAACCGCTGGGTCGGCTACCGCTCCGCCGAGGGGGACCCCGGCCAGCTCGCGTACGACCGGCTGGTGCTCTCCGTCGGCAGCGTCAACAAGCTGCTGCCGATCCCCGGGGTGACCGAGTACGCGCACGGCTTCCGCGGCCTGCCCGAGGCGCTCTACCTGCACGACCACGTGGTGCGCCAGATCGAGCTGGCCGAGCTGGCCGAGGACCCGGCCGAGCAGCGGTCCCGGACCACGTTCGTGGTGGTCGGCGCCGGCTACACCGGCACCGAGGTCGCCGCGCACGGCCAGCTCTTCACCGACCGGCTGATGGCGCAGCGGCCCCACCTCAAGGTGCGTCCCCGCTGGATGCTGCTGGACGTGGCCCCGCGCGTGCTGCCCGAGCTGGACCAGCGTCTGTCCGTCACGGCCGACCGGGTGCTGCGCCGGCGCGGCGTCGACGTGCGGATGGGCACCTCGGTCTCCGAGGCCACCCCGGACGGGGTGCTGCTGACCGACGGTGAGTACGTGCCGACGTGCAGCCTGGTCTGGTGCGTCGGGGTGCGCCCCGACCCGTTCGTGGCCGAGCTGGGGCTGCGCACCGAGAAGGGACGCCTCGTGGTGGACGAGTACCTCAACGTCCCCGGCTACCCGGAGGTGTTCGCCTGCGGCGACGCGGCGGCCGTGCCCGACCCGACCCGCCCCGGGCAGATCTGCGCCATGACCGCCCAGCACGCGCAGCGGCAGGGCAAGCTCGCGGCGCACAACATCGCCGCCTCGTACGGGCAGGGCACCCGGAAGTCGTACAAGCACCGCGACCTGGGCTGGGTGGTCGACCTGGGTGGCAAGGAAGCGGCGGCCAACCCGCTGCACGTGCCGCTCGCCGGCCTGCCGGCAAAGGCGGTCACCCGCGGCTACCACCTCTATGCCATGCCGAGCAACCGGGCCCGGGTCGGCGCGGACTGGCTGCTCGACGCCACCCTGCCCCGACCCGCCGTGCAGCTCGGCCTGGTCCCGGCGAACGCGGTGCCGCTGGAGAGCGAGTCGCCCGAGGTGGTGCGCCGGCGCTGACCGGGTCCGCCTGCCTCATCCGCCGGCCGGCGGCGGGTTCCCCTCCGCGGGACCCCGACCGCCGGCCGGACGCCGTGCCGGCCGCTCCGGGGTGGCCGGGACGGGCAGGGCCTGCTGGCCGGCGGGCGCGAACTCGCGCAGCAGGACCTGCACGATCCCCGCCACCGGGATGGCCAGCAGGGCACCCACCAGGCCGGCGAGCTCGGCGGCGAGAAGCACGCTGACCAGCACGGTCAACGGGTTCAGCCGGACCGCGCGGGCCATGATGACGGGTTGCAGCAGATGGTTCTCGACCTGCTGGTACACCACGAAGAAGACCAGCACCACGACACCGGCCGTGGGGGAGTGCAGGAACCCGGCCCCGGCCGCGACGATCGCCCCGAGGGTGGCCCCGACCAGCGGGATGAGGTCGGCCAGCGCGACCACCAGGGCGATCACCCCGGCGAACGGCACGCCGACGAGGAAGAGCACGCCGAAGGTCAGCCCGCCGCAGATCACGCTGATCACCAGGTTGCCGCTGAGGTAGCCGGTGATGATCCGGGAGGAGTCCCGGCCGATACGGCGCAGCCGCTCCGCCGCACCGTCGCCGACCAGCTTGAGCGTCCCAGCGATGATCTTCGGAGCCTCCAGCACCATGAGGTAGGCCAGCACCACCACGGTCACCACCGCGGCGACGGTCTGGAGCACGCCCCGCACCACCCCGACCGCCGGCTGGCCGATCCGGGCGCCGTAACGCTGGAGTTGGTCGGCGTGCGTGTCGGCGTACCGGCGCAGGTGGAACCGGTTGAGCGCCTCGCCGACCGGCCCCCGCCCCGCCCGGGCCTCGCGGACCAGCTCCGGGGCCCGGTCGGCGAACCGGCCCAGCTCGTCGACCAGTGGCAGCACGATCATCGCGCCCAGCGCGGCCAGCACCACGAAGGTGGCCAGGAAGACCATCAGGGTGGCCAGCGCCCGGTGCCGCACCAGCCGCCGTTCCACCCAATCGACCAGGGGCTTCAGGGCGACCGCGAAGAACGCCGCGACCAGGCCCCAGACCAGCACCCGCCGGGTCGCCCAGACCAGCGCCAGCCCGGCCAACGTGACGAGCACCAGACCGATCACGATCAGCGCCCGGCGGGCGGTGGACCGGTCGTCGGCGTTGCTCATCCGGCGCGGCTACCCGCGTCCGGCCCCCGGAAACCCCGCCGGGTCAGCCCTCGGCCAGGCTGGCGTCGGTGGCCGGCCGGGTGCCGGCCACGAACGCGTCGAGCGTCGCCCCGTGCAGGACCCCGCCGGGCAGCGGGTCGCCGGCGGCGCGGGCGACGAGCCGGCGTACCGGCAGGCGGTCGGGGCGCGTCGCGGCGGCGAGCACCAGGTTGCCGTACCGCCGGCCGCGCAGCATGCGCCGGTCGGCGACCAGGCAGACGTCGGCGAAGACCGCCCGCAGCGTGGCCACCTGGGTCCGGGTGTGCACCAGCGGGGGGAGGTCGGTGACGTTGACCAGGAAGACGCCGTCCGGGCGCAGCACCCGGGCCACCTCGGCGGCGAACTCCACGCTTGCCACGTGGCGCGGCATCCGGGCCGCCCGGTAGACGTCGGCCAGCACCAGGTCGTAGGCCCCGGTCGGCGCGGCGGTGACCGCGTCCCGGGCGTCGCCGATCTCCACGGCCACCTCGGGCGGCGCCGGCGGCAGGTCGCGGCGGACCAGTTCGACCACCGCGGGGTCGCGCTCGATCACCCGCTGCGGGGAGCCGGGGCGGGTGGCGGCCAGCCAGCGCGGCAGGGTGAGCGCCCCACCGCCCAGGTGCAGGGCGGCCAGCGGCCGGCCCGGTGGGGCGGCCAGGTCGACCACGGCGGCCATCCGCCGCACGTACTCGAAGTGCAGGTGGCGTGGGTCCGTGACGTCGACGTAGGACTGTTCGACCCCGGCGGCGAGCAACGTCCGGCCGGTGGGCCGGGCCGGGTCCACGACGATCTCCAGTGCCTCGGCGTCGCTCTCCACGGCGGGCAACGGTACCCGCGACACGGCGGGCCGGCGGGCAAGGCGCCCGCCGGCCCGCAGACCGGCACACCGCTCAGCCGGCGGCCATCCCGGCGCCGGCCTCGTCGATGGCGTCGTCGACCCGCCGGGCCAGGTCCACGTCCAGCGCCGTCACCCCGTCGACCTGCTGGGTCCGCACGGTGAGCACGGCGCTGTCCGGGTCGGGACGGCCGATCTGCGGGCCGCGCCCGGTCTCGCCCCGGAGCTGGTCGAGCCGGTCGAGCACCCGGTCCAGGTTGCCGGCCGGCAGCTCGATCGTGCGCACCAGCGACTGCCGGTCGCTGGACCAGTACGGCAACCGGCCGAGCGCGGCGCGCAGTTCCTGCTCGTCCAGCGGGGCGGTGGCGGACGTCGGACCCACCAGGCCGCCGCCGGGCTCCGTCGGCGCGAGCAGGTCCCGCAACCCGTCCGGTACGCGCAGCGACTCGACCAGTTCGCCGTCCGCGTCGGCCAGCGCCGCGAGGGTCGCCTCGGCCTGGTAGCGCGCCTGCTCCGGGGTGAGGCGGCTGCGCCGGCCCACCTCGGCCAGGAAGCCGGGCAGGTCCCGCCGCCGCTCGATGCCGTCCACCGGCACCACGTCGTGCAGCTTCACCGGCACCGCCTCGAGCAGCCGCTCCCGCTCGGCCTCGTCGAGCGCCCAGGCGAGCGCCAGCACGGTCGCCTCGGCCGCCACCTTGGCGGTGGAGAAGTCCACCCCGGCCCGCCGGCTCACGTCGTCGACGAGATCCCGGTAGCCCAGCGTGGTCACCCGGGCCGGCCGCCCGTCGGGCAGCGGGCGCGGGCGCTCCGCCACGGCCGCCGGCGGCGGCGCGGGACCGCCGCGCGTGGTGTCCGGCTTGTGCTGGCCGGCCGGCGGCGGGCCGGACCGCTCGCGCTGGTCCAGCGAGGTGATCTGCTTGGACGCGCTCAGGCTGGCGCCGGTCTGGCTGGGCCGCCGACCGCGTTCCCGGGCCTCGCGGGCCAGGGCCCGGCGGCGCTGGTTGTCGCCCTCCATCTGCTTGCGCATCGTCGCACCTCGTTCCTGGTCGGTTGCGCTTGCGCCGGTCGCCTTCCCGGCGCTGCTGGGAAGGAAACGGGCGCGGCCGGACCGGCCAGCTTCACTCGCTGCGGGTGAGGACCGGTCACCCGGCGGGGCCGCACCATCGGGGTGGACCGGAAGAACTTCCGACGCACGCGGAAGGGCAGGTCGTCATGAAACGGATCGTGGAGATCGTCCCCGCCCGGCCCGGCTGGTACGCGCGGTGGCAGGTCGACCCGGAGGGCACCCGCTGCTATCCGGTGACCCTCTGGGCGCTGCTAGAGGAGGGCGACGGCAGCGGCCGCGAGGTCGTCGGCGTCGACTGTGTGGGGCAGTGGCCGGGAGCCGACGACAACGAGGCGGGTGGGGAGTTCGTCCGTTACCTGTTTCAGACGCCCGATTCCGGCGCGCCCGAGGACGCGGCCTCGCCCACCGTGGGGGAGCTGCGCGAATCCGGCCCGCGCCTGCAGGCCGCCCCTGCCGCCTGAGCCACCCTCCCCGGCCCCCGGCCCCTGGTCCCAGGGTCGGGGGCCACCCCCCCGTTCCGCCGGTGGTCAGCCGACCTGGCGGGTCTCTTCGGGCGTCACACCGGCGAAGTCGAGCAGCAGCTCCTGGTAGCCGTCGCGGCGCAGACCCCGGGGTGGTCGTCGGGGATCGTAACCACCCGGAACGCCCTCGGGCCGGCTGTGCGACCGCAGGCCGGGCCGCAGGCCGTGGAGTGGCGGTCCCGGCACGCCGGCGTAGGGTGAGGTGGAGGGATCTGACCATACGCGCCGTCTCCGGCGTGCCGCGGGAATCGACAAGGAGTGGGGCTCAGCTGGTGACTGCAGCCGACGTCAGGGGTGCCGACCCGGGCGACGGACGGGTCTCCACGCCGGGAACCGGGAGGGCTCGCGCCTGGTCCGCCGCCGCCCCGGCCCTGCCGCCCCTGGCCCCGGACCGCGGCCTGCCCACCCCCGACTGGTCGGAGGTGGTGGAGCACTTCTGCGAGGGTCTGATCGTCTGCGACGCCGACGGCGTGGTGCGGCACCTCAGCACGGTCGCCGAACGGCTGGTCCCCGAGGTGGTGCCCGGCGAGGTGCTCGCCGCGGCCGGCGTGCCCGCGCTGCTCGGCGCGGACCCGGGCGAGTTCACCCATCACGGGCGGCGTTTGCGGCTGCGGCGGGTCCCGCTCTCCGCCGCACGCCGCTGCTGGTACGTCGAGGACGTCACCGAGAGCGTCAGCCGGGCCGACGCGCTGCTCGCCGAGCGCGCCCGCTCGGCGTTCCTCGCCGTGGTCGGCGAGAAGCTCGGCAACCCATTGCATCCCGACCGCGCCGCCGCCGCGGTGGTCCGGCTGGCGGTGCCGACGGTGGCCGATGTCGCCGTGCTGGTGCTGACCCCGCGCTCCGGCCGGGCCCGCTGGTGGCGGGCGGTGCGCGCGGACGACGAGGCGCCCGCCGTGGACAGCGGCATGCTCGCCGCCGCGGCGTTGCCGTCGGCGATCGAGGAGGGCCTCGGCGGTGCCGAGCCGCACGCCGTGGACTGGCTGGTCGAGCAGGCCGTCGAGGCCGGCTGGCTGCCCGGGCTCGACGCGGCCGGAGTTACCGCGCGGGTGGTGCCGCTGCCCGGTCGGGAGACCCCGGCCGGTGTTCTTCTCGTGGCCCGTCGGGCCGGCCGCTGGTACGACGAGGCCGACCTCGACCTGGTCCGCGCCTTCGCGGCCCGCGCCGGCGCCGCGCTGACCACCGCCGTGCTCTACCGCGACCAGGCCGAGGTCGCCGACACGCTCCAGGCCAGCCTGCTGCCCGTCGAGCCGGCGGCGGCCACCGGCGTGCAGTGGGGCACCGCGTACCGGCCGGCGCAGGCCGGGCTGCGGATCGGCGGTGACTTCTACGGCTCCCACCGGCTCGTCGACGGCGGCTCGGTCTTCTTCCTCGGCGACGTCTCGGGCAAGGGCGTCGAGGCGGCGGTGTTCACCGGCCAGCTCCGCCAGTGCCTGCACGCGCTGCACCGCGTCGAGTCGCAGCCCGGACGGCTGCTCAAGCTGCTCAACGACGCGCTGCTGGAGACCACCCAGGCGCACGGGCAGGGCCGGTTCGCCACCATCGTGCTGGGCGTGGTCCGCCCGCACCGCGACGGCAGCCTCACCCTGACCCTGGCCGGTGGCGGCCACCTCCCACCGCTGGTGCTGCGGACCTCTGGCGAGGTCGAGGTGGTGCCGCTGAGCGGGATGCTGATCGGGGTGGTACCGGAGCCCCGGATCGGCGAGGCGACCGTGCAGCTGGCGCCGGGCGAGACCTGCCTGCTCTACAGCGACGGGGTGACCGAGGCGCGGGGCGGCCGGCGCGGCGACGAGCAGTTCGGCGCCGAGCGGCTGCTCCACGCGGTGACCGGCTGCCACCGGATGCCCGCGCCGGCGCTGGCCGAGCGGATCGAGCAGGTGACCTGCGACTGGCTCGGCCACGGCGACCACGACGACATCGCGGTGCTCGCGTTGCGGGCGACCGGCCCGGGTCGCCCGGGCCGCCATCTGCACGCGGTGCACGGCCCGACCGGCGCCGACCGACCGAGGGAGACCACCGCGTGACCGCGACGACCACCGAGGCCGACCCGGCTCACGCCTTCCCCGGCTACCTGGAGTTCCTCGCGGAGGCCGACGAGCACGGCGCCGTCGAGGTGGCCGTCGGGCTGCTGGAGTCCGGCGTGCCGGCCGAGCGGGTGCTGCTGGACCTGGTCGCCCCCGCGCAGGCCGAAGTGGGGGAGCGGTGGGCGCGCGACGAGTGGAGCGTGGCCCAGGAGCACGCCGCCACCCACATCAGCGAGCGGGTGGTGGCCGCCGTGGCCGCGTACGCCGATCCCCGCCCGACCCGGGGCCGGATCGTGGTGGGCTGCATGGACGGTGAGTGGCACGCGCTGCCGGCTCGGCTGGTGGCCGAGGTGCTGCGGCTGCGCGGCTGGCAGGTGACCTTCCTCGGGGCCAGCGTGCCCGCCGCGCACCTGGTGTCCTACCTGCACCGCTACGACGCGCACGCGGTGGCCCTGGCCTGCGCGCTGCCGATGCGGCTGCCGCACGCGCACCGGATGATCGAGGCGTGCCGCCGCTCGGACGTGCCGGTGGTGGTGGGCGGGCGCGGCTTCGGCGGCGACGGCCGCTGGGCCCGGGTGCTCGGCGTGCCGTGGGCGCCGGACGCGCCGGCCGCGGCCGACCTGCTCGCCGACGAGCGGGCGCTGCGCGCGGTGCCGCCGGCCCGGCTCGACCGCCGCGCCGACGACGAGTACGCGAGCCTGGCGAAGCGTCGCGGCGAGTTGATCGACAGCGCTCTGGCCGACCTGAGGGAGCGGGTGCCGGGGGTACGCGGCTACACCCCCGCGCAGCTCGACTCGACCGTCAGCGACCTCGGCTACATCGTCGACTTCCTCGCCGCCGCCCTCTACGTCGACGACGAAACCCTCTTCAGCGAGTTCGTCGAGTGGCTGGTGGCGATCCTGGTCAGCCGCCGGGTCCCGGCGAGCGCGGTCGGCCTGACCCTCGGCCACTATGGACAGCGGCTGCGCGACTTCCCCCGCGCCGGCCGGTTCCTCGACCGGGCTCGCGTCCTGGTCAGCGGGCTGTCGGCCGCCTCGCGGCGGTGATCGCCGAGGTGCGGGGAACTCTGCGTATACTTGCTGCACTGCAAAGGTCGGCTTGTGGTGGGAGCGAGGGGGGCCACGGTGACGTTCACCGTCACACACGCCCGGCTGGACGGCGGCCGGGCCCGCCTCCGGCTCGCGGGTGAGCTCGATCTGAGTACCGCGCCGGAGCTCACCGCCGCCATCGACCGGCTGGCCGCCGAGGGGCACCGTGAGCTGCTGCTGGATCTCACCGAGCTGACCTTCTGCGACTCCACCGGCATCGCCGCGTTCGTCCGCGGCGACAACCTCACCGCGGCCGCGGGCGGCTGGTTGCGGATCACCGGGGCGACCGGGCGGGTGGCCCGGGTGCTCGAGATGACCGGGCTGGCCGACGTGCTGTGCTACGAGGCGGACCGGGCCGACCCGGCCACGCCGGCCGCCTCCTGATCGGATAGATTTTCCCGCCGGTGGTCGACCTCGCCGCCGGCGCCTCCACCTCCGAGACGAAGCAGGTTTTCCCATGGGTCATGGCACCCCGAGCCCCGTTCGTATCCTGGTGGTGGACGACGACCCGGGTGACGTCCTCATGATCGAGGAGGCGCTCGAGGACTCGGACGTCGAGAAGATCATCGACGTGGTCAACGACGGCCAGGAGGCGATGGAGTTCCTCCGCCGCGAGGGCCGGCACACCGAGGCCCGGCGGCCCGACGTGATCCTGCTCGACCTGAACATGCCGCGCATGGACGGGCGTCAGGTGCTCGGCGAGGTCAAGCAGGACGAGGACCTGCGCACCATCCCGATCGTCGTGCTGACGACCTCCAACGCCGACACCGACATCCTCGGCAGCTACACGCTGCAGGCCAACGCGTACGTGACGAAGCCGATCGACCTGGACGACTTCAACGACGTGGTGCGCCGTATCGACGAGTTCTTCGGCCGGGTGGTCGTGCTTCCCAAGCACCCCTGACCGCCTTCGTCCGGGCATCCGGATGCTGAACATTTTGCGGGAACCGCCACGGGCGTGGCCGCCCGCCGCCCAGGATCGTCAGGTGGGGAAGTGACACCAGCTGCCTGGGGGGCGACACGCATGAGGTTCTCCGTGGTTGAGACCGGTTACGACCAGCGGCAGGTGGACTCCTGCCTGGACGAGCTGGGAATCCGGTTGGTCCGGCTCGCCGCCCGCGCGGAGAGCGCCGCCGGCGCCGGCCGGGAGTGGGACCAGATCCGGGAGGACGCGACCCACCTCTGCGACTTCCTGCGCCGCCGCACCGCCGTCGTGGACGGCGAGGTGGCGGCCGGGACGGCGGCCGAACGGGAGGCCGCCACGCTGCTGGCTCTGGCCCGCAGCGAGCTGGAGGCCGCCCGCGAGGAGGCCCGCCAGGTACGCGAGCAGGCCTACGCCGAGGCGGTCCGGGCGCGCCGGGACTTCGAGGCGGCGCTGCTGGCCCGTCGCCGGCGCGAGGCCCGCGTCGACGAGGTCCTCGCCGGGGTACGCGGCGACGTGGTGCCCCCGGACACCCCGACCGCCGCCGCCGGGCTGCCGACCGGTGGCGCCGCCGAGCGCAGCGCGGCCTGAGCGCCCGCTCAGACCAGCGCCGCCACCACGGTGGTCGCCCGCTGCTCGTGCTGCGCGTACGCGTCGGGGAAGGCGGAGACCTGCACCGCCTGGGCCGCCGCCGTGAGGCTCAACTCCGTCCAGCCGGGCACCTCCTTCAGCGCCGTGAAGAACGCGCGGGCCGCATACGCCGGCCGCATGATCTCGGCGACGGTGCCCCAGCCGCTGCTGGGTCGCTGCTGGAACAGCCCGATCGAGTCGTGGTCGGAACCGCTGCCCTGGTGCGGGTAGTCGAACGACTCGGGGAGCACGTCGCTGGCCAGGTTGTAGAGGTCGCTCTCCTGCATCGCGGTGGCGACGGCCACCACCAGCGCCCGGCGGGGCATCTTCATGCCCAGGCCGGCGTCCACGATCGCCTTGGCGTTGTCCATCTGCCGCTGGTCCAGCCCGGCGACGGGCCGGGGGTGCTTGGGCCGGACCGGCTTCTTCGGCGTCTTCCTGGTGGGCGTCGGGCTGGGCGTGGCGACCGGGACCGGGGTGACCGGCACGGCGACCGGCGGGGCGCTGCGTTCGTAGTCCCGGGAGGCGCGCTGCTCGCTGGCGACGGCCGCCCGGTCGGCGAGCGCCTCGCGGACCGGCTCGTGCGCCGGCCCGGTCTCCCGCGCGCCGACGACCCCGATCAGGCCGAGGCAGCAGGTCACGCCGGTGGCGACGGCGACCCGGGCGGGGGTGGAGCGGATCGGCCCGCGCCGTGCGTCCGGGGCCCGGTGCCGCCCGGTCCTCCGTTCGGCTGATGCCGGGTCGATCGTACGGCGAACGGGTGGGGTCTCGGTCGGCTGCTGCTCAGCGGGGTGGTCGGGATGCACCCGCCGAGGCTAGAAAGCTTCCCGGCGCTTGCCATCGGGGTGGTTGGTGGCATGCGTCACAATTTGCCATGATCCGCCCGCGCATTACGCTCGGTAGAACATGAATTCGATCTCTCTCGCCTTTCGCATTTTCCGGTCATGTCCGAAACTCCGGTACGGAACGTACGCATGATCATCTTCTCGGCGCTTCCTGCCGGCCTCCTCCGTTCGGAGGAGGGGCAGACCCGTCACCTGGGGGTGCCCGCGTGGGCCGGAGAGGCCAGGCGGCCGGGTCCGGGGCAGACCCGGAATCGCCGCCCGCCGAGGGTCGGCGGCTCGATACGATGCGGACGGTGACGGAGCAGATGGTCGATGAGCGGGCCGCCGGAGAACCCGCGGGCCGCCAGGGCCGGCGGGGGCTGATCGTCAGCCTCTGCGCCGTCCTGCTCACCGTGCTGCTCCTCGGCCACCGCGCGGTGCCCAACGTGCACGGCCTGGGCAGCCTGGTGGACAGCGCCACCCCACTGCTCGGGCTCGGCGTACCCCTGCTCGCGCTCGCGGCGCTGCTGCGCCGGTCCCGGCGGGCCCTGCTCGTGGTCCTGCTGCCGGCGGTCGTCTGGGCGGCGCTCTACGGCGGGGCGTGGCTGCCGCCGGCCGCCGGCGCGGGCGCCACCTCGCTCCGGGTGGCCAGCCAGAACCTGCGCTCCGGCAACCCCGACCCGGCCGCCACGGTCGACGCCCTCGCCGACGCCGACCCGGACCTCATCGGGCTGCAGGAGGTCGACGACGGCGACCGGGTCGCCGCCGCGCTGGCCGGGCGCTACCCGCACCGCGCCACGGTCTCCACCGTCGGGCTGTGGAGCCGCTGGCCGATCCGCGAGGCGCACGGCGTGGACACCGGCCTCGGTTGGGAACGGGCCCTGCGGGCCGTCGTCGCCGCCCCGCAGGGCGACCTGGCGGTGTACGTGGTCCACCTCGGCTCGGCCCGGGCCGGGCACACCGCCACCCGCGACGAGACCGTCGCCGCCCTGGCCGCCACCGTCCGGGCCGACGACGCGCCCCGGCTCGTGGTGCTCGGCGATCTGAACACCGCCACCACCGACCGGGTCTTCGCGCCGCTCACGCACCTGCTGCGCAACGCCCAGGCCGACGCCGGACAGGGCTTCGGTTTCACCTGGCCGGCGGAGCTTCCGGTGACCCGCCCGGACCACGTCCTCTTCCGGGGGCTCACCCCCACCGCGGCCGGGGTGGTGCACACCCCCGAGAGCGACCACCGGGCGGTGACCGCCGGTTTCCGCTGGTGAGCGGTCAGTGCCGGCCGTTCTCCGCCGGGATGACGGGTGAGCGGTCAGTGCCGGCCGTTCTCCGCCGGGGTGACGGTCAGCCGGTGCCGGCTGTTGTCGCCGCTGGTGAACGGCCAGAGCCGGTCCGCGTGCGCCACCAGGTCGGCCAGCTGCTCGCGGGTGAGACCGGCCGAGGAGATCTCGGCGTGCACGTCGGCGCGGTACCGGCCGTCGTCGTCGCGGCCCAGCTTCGCCGCCGCGGTCACCTCGACGGTGTGCGCCTCGTCGGTGATCTCACCGGCCGCCTCCACCGCCGCGTGGTGCAGGCAGGAGGCGAACGCGGCCGCCAAGAGCTGCTCGGGCGTCAGACCGGTGCAGTGCGGCGCCAACGGGGACGCCAGGGCGGAGGAGAGACCGCCGTCTTCGGTGCGTACGTGACCACCCGCAGCGGTCGCCGTGGCCGTCTCGGCCAGCCAGGAACTCGGATCCGGCATCGCGTTCCTCCCGTCACTCACCCGCCCGGCTACCCGGCCCCCGGCCGGCGAAACCGCGCCTGAGCAGGCAGGGCGTCAGCCGGCCCGGCCGGCCGGGTACGCGTCGACGGCGATCGCCTCGGTCGCCTCGGCGGCCGCCCGGTCGGTCCAGGGCGACACCGGCACGCGCCGCTGGCGGGGAGCCACCGCGACCATCGGCACGTAGACGCGGGCGTCCACCACCTCGGCGAGCAGCAGTGCGGCCATCAGGCTGCTCGGCCGGGTAGTCGGGTCGGTGGCGAGGCAGCGCCGGCACAGGTCGGCCGCCTCGGCCGGCAACCCGTCGATCTCGGGCAGCGGCTCCGGCGGCCGGCGCCGGCCCGAACCGAGCAGCTGGGTGGTGGTGTCGGCCGTGTACGGGAGGCGACCGGTCAGGCAGTAGTAGAGGAGCACGCCCAGGGCGTACATGTCGGCGGCGGGGCTGGCCGGCTGCCGCTCGAGCTGCTCCGGCGCCAGGTACGCCGGAGTGCCGACCACGATCCCGTCCGGGGTGTGGTCGGGTGCGCCCGCCGGGGTGGCGATCCCGAAGTCGAGCACCTTCACCCCGGCCGGGGTGAGGATCACGTTCGCCGGCTTCACGTCCCGGTGCACGATGCCGTGCGCGTGCGCGGCGGCCAGCGCGGCGCTCACCTCGGCGCAGACGCGCACCGCGATCCGCCAGTCCAGCGGGCCGCCGCGCAGGTGGGCGGCGAGCGTCTCCCCCTCGGCCAGTTCCATCACGATGTACGGCACCGGGCGCCCGTCCGGCAGGGCGGCCGTGCCGAAGTCGTGCACGCTGGCGACGTTCGGGTGCACCAGCCTGGCCGCCGAGCGGGCCTCGGCCCGGATCCGCTCCACCGAGGTGGCCTCCCCGTCCAGCCCCGGCGAGATCAGCTTCACCGCGACGGTCCGGTCGAGCACCAGGTCGTGCGCCCGCCAGACCTCGGACATCCCGCCGATGCCGATGCGCCGTTCGAGCTCGTACCGCCCGCCCAGCGTCCTCATCGACCACTCCTCGCCCTCGTCCGGTGCCTCACCCGGTTTCGCTACCCGGGCCGCGAGCAGGGCAAACCGCCGGGGGTTTCCCGGCCCGTACGGAGGCGGCGCGGGGTAGCTTCGCGAACAGGGGAGCGTGTCGACGGCGGGACGGAGGGTGACCGGTGGCTCTGGTGCGCGTACGGTTCGTCGGGGGACCCGCCGACGACCTGGTCCGGGACCTGCCCGCCGACCCGGACGGGGCGCCGCCGCGGCGGTGGATCCTGCGCCACCCCGACCGGCCGCCCGGCGGCGAGGCGGACCACCTCTACGAGCGCGACCGCCACCACGACGGCGAGGGCGCCTGGACGATGCGGTACGTGCGCACCGACCCGTTCGGCGCCACCGAGTGAACCCGGTCAGGCCGCCCGCGCGCCGGTGGTGCCGAGGATGACCGAGGCGACCAGCTCCGGGTCGTCGTGCATCGGCACATGGCCGCAGCCGGCCAGCTCCAGGTGCCGGGCCGCCGGCAGCCGGGTCCGGGCCAGCGCCGCCTGCCGGTAGGGCAGGATCCGGTCCCGGGTGCCCCAGGCGACCGTCACCGGCACGGTCGGCGCGCCGGCGAACGCGTAGCCGCGACCGGCCCGCGCCACCGCGCGGAAGGCCCGCGCCTCGCGCAGCGCCCGCGCGTCGGCCAGCGCCTCAGCCAGCGCCATCCGGTTCGGCCGGGCCAGGATCATGCCCAGCGCGAGGGTGCGCAGCGCCGGGGAGGCGAACAGCGACCGCAGCACCGGCTCGGGCAGCCGCGCCGCGTTGCGGTGCAGGGTGAGCACGGTGAGCGCCCAGCGCAGCTCGCGCGGGGTGCAGAAGCCGGCGGGGGAGAGGGCGGTCGCGGAGGAGACCGCGCCCGCGGCGGCCAACTCCAGCGCGATGGCCCCGCCGAGGCTGTTGCCCGCCACGTGCGGGCGGTCCAGCCCGAGCGCGGCGAACAGCTCGACGATCCCGGCCACCAGGCCGGGCATGTCGGCGGGCAGGCCGCCGGCGGGCACCGGCGAGCGGCCGAACCCGGGCAGGTCGAGGGCGATCACGTCGTGCGCCTCGGCGAGCCGGTCCAGCACCGGCGACCAGGCGGCCCAGTGGTGCCCGATGCCGTGCAGCAGGACCAGCGGCGCGCCGGCCCCCCGCCGCTCGAAAACCACGTCCACCGCACTCATTGCCGCACGTCCGGCGTGCTCGCTCCGAAGCCCCGGCCCAGCGCCCGGGACTGCTCCTCGATCAGCGGGACGGTGTCCCTCGCGGTCCGGCCGATCAGCCGGTCGGCGAGCGGGCTGACCAGCACCGACCGGACCGCCTGCACGGCTCCGACGGCTCGTGGCACGTAGACCCGCCGCTGGCGGCGCTCGATCGCCCGGACGAACGCGGCGGCGCACTCCTGCACCGTGGTGGTCCGCCGCATCGGCCAGGGCAGCTTCGCCAGCGCCGCCTCGAACGCCGGCAGGTCGGCCCGCGCCTCGCGGACCAGGTCGGTGTCCACCCAGGACGGGTGTGCCGTGCCCACGGCCACCCCGCGGTGCGCCAGCTCCAGCCGGATGGCGGTGCCGAAGTGCTCGACGCCGGCCTTCGAGGCACAGTAGGCGGCCATTCCCGGCAGCGCGGCGAACGCGGCGGCGGACGAGACGATCAGCAGGTAGCCCCGGCTGGCGGTGAGCGCCGGCACGGTCGCCGCCGCGGTGCGCATCGCCCCGATGAGGTTCACCTCGACCGTGCGGACCAGCGCCTCGACGTCGCCGACGGCGATGGTGCCCCGGTTGGCCACCCCGGCGTTCGCCACCACCGCGTCGATGCCGCCCAGCGCCGTGACCGCGCCGTCGACCGCGGCGGACAGCTCGGCCTGGTCGGTGACGTCGGCGGGGAACCACACGTGGCCGGGACCCAGCTCCGCGGCGAGCGCGGCGAGGCGGTCGGGCTCCAGCCCGACCAGGGCCAGCCGCGCGCCCCGGGCGGCGGCGAGCCGGGCCGTGTGCTCGCCGATGCCCCGGGCCGCCCCGGTCACCAGCACCACCTTGCCGGCCAGCCGGCCGGTGGCACGACCGTCGATGGACATGCCGGCAAGTTACCACCGGGTAGCAGGCTGGGGAAGGGTCGTCCGGTGTGTCTGTGGCCAGGCCCGGACGCCCTGGCCGGCGAGCCAGTCCGGGCCGTCGGGGCCGCGGGCCAGCGCCGCCACGGCCAGCATGGCGGCCCGCGCGGCGTCGGGCGCGGCCACCG